>JBOHSO010000421.1:0-4289 GCA_050921685.1 Gemmatimonadales bacterium | reverse complement strand
TGCCTGCTCCGGCCGCGTCCCAGCCACGGGCGGCGCGCGGCGCGCCGCCGCCGCGGCCGCCGCCTGCTCCTCCCGATGGGTCGGCAGCTGGTTGAGCAGGCGGTCTACTTCCGCCAGCTCCTTGTCCCAATCCCGCTCCTGGTCCCGTTTCGCCACCTAGGTCTCCCGTGCCAGGCGATACCGCTCGATCTTCTTGTACAGGTTGCTTCGGGGCATCGCCAACGTACGCGCGGTCTCGGAAACGTTCCAGTCGTGCTCCTTGAGCTTGGCCAGGAGATAGGCCCGCTCAGCCGCCTGCTTGAATTCCTCGAACGTCCCGGCCCGGAGCAGCGCCCCACCCGTGGCCGCTTCCCCCGCCGCCACGGTGCGCCCGCCGTCACCGACCAGCCGATCCACGTCCGCCTCGGTCACCGTATCACCCGTGCCGAGGATCAGCAGGCGCTCCACCGCATTGCGCAGCTCGCGAATGTTGCCCGGCCAGTCGTGGGCCGCCAGCCGTTTCAGCGCCTCCGCTTCGAACTCCTTGGGCCGGAGGCCCGCCCGTCCGGAGCCCGACAGCTGCTCGGTGAAATGCCGCACCAGCTGGGGCACATCGCTGCGGCGCGCGCGCAGCGGCGGAACCTCGATCGGCACGACGTTGAGCCGATACAGCAGATCCTCCCGGAACCGCCCCGCGGCGATCTCCTGCTCCAGCGTCTTGTTGGTCGCGGCGACGACGCGCACGTCCACCGGAAGCGGCTTCCCCGATCCGATCCGCGAGATCACGCCCTCCTGCAGCGCCCGCAAGACCTTGGCCTGGGCCGAGACGCTCATGTCGCCGACTTCATCCAGAAACAACGTGCCGCCATCGGCCAGCTCGAACTTACCTGCCCGGTCGGCCACCGCACCGGTGAAACTCCCTTTCAGGTGCCCGAACAGCTCGCTCTCGATCAACTCGGAGGGGATGGCGGCGCAGTTCACTTCGACAAAGGGACGGCGCCCGCGACCGCTCAGGGAGTGAATCGCCCGCGCCACGAGCTCTTTGCCGGTGCCGTTTTCGCCGGTGATCATGACCCGCGCCGGCGTCGGCGCGACCTTCTCGATGCGCTCGATCACGCCCTTGATGCTCTTGCTCGACCCCACGATCTCGTATCGCTCCTCGACCTCGGCGCGCAGCCGCACGTTCTCCACGGCGAGATCCACCTGCTGCAGCGCGTTGCGCAGCGTCAGCAGGATGCGCTCGGTGTCGAGCGGCTTCTCGATGAAGTCGTACGCGCCGAGCTGGGTCGCCTCCACGGCGGTCTGGATGGTGCCGTGTCCCGAGATCATCACCACCTGTGCGTGGGGGTCGTGCTCGCGCAACCGCTTCAGCGCCTCGAGCCCGTCCATCCCCTGCATCTTCACGTCGAGGAACACGAGATGGGGACGGAACTCGGCGTATGCCAGCAGCGCATCGTGTCCCGAGGCACACGTCTGCACGTCGAGCTCCTCGAACTCCAGCACCTGCTTCAGGGCTTCGCGTACCCCTTTTTCATCGTCTACCACCAGTACGCGACGACTCATGCGCGACGCCTCCGGTAGAGCACCACCCTCCCAAGATGCACAGCGACGTCCGCGATGGCCGGGGACACGCGGATCGCCACCGTGCCGTTCGTGTCGGCTCCCGCCGCCTGCTTCGCCAGGGACCGAACGGCTGGCGCCGGGAACGCGAAGCCGCGGAGGCTCATTTCGCGGACCGTCCAGCCCGCGACGCCCGGCCGCGCGATCGCGACCGGACCGGCGATGCGCAGTGGTTCGCGCTCGGCCAGGATGCCGCGCAGCGGGCCTAGGGCATCGGGCGGGATCAGCTTGGTGTCCAGCCGGGCGTGCACCGCCAGCATGCCTTCGCCGAGCTCCACGCGCAGCGAGTCGAACGCGCGCCGCACCGACCAGTCGATCCCACTCCCCACCAGCGACGCCATTTCGTTCGGGCTCAGCACGACCGAATCGGGGCCGCGGGCCCGGCCCAGGGCCGCGAGCTTTCCCTCGGCCGACGCGAGCGCCGAAGGAGTGGGCGCCCCGATGCCCGTGTCCGCCACCGCCGGCAGCGCGGTATCGCGCCGCCCCACGAGCCGCTCCAGCGTCCGCTTGATGGGCGCCCGATACCACCACACTGCCACCCCGACCAGGAGCAGCAGCACGAGAATCACCAGGCGAACCACACCCCTAAGGCAGCCGCTCACGATGCACTCTCTGATACACCGCCCCATCCGGCCGGAGCTGGCTGCGGAGCAGATCTGCCCCGTCGATCACCGCGCTCGCCTCGACGACCAGGCTGGCGAGCAGCGGCTCGATCCCGGCGAAATCGCGCGCTCGCGTGTCGCGCCCGGCCCGGCCCAGGGTGAGGTGAGGGCGGAACGGCCGCGCCTCGGTCGGGAACCCGAGCGGAGCGAACACCCGCTCCACCCGGTCCTGCAACAGCTCGAGCACGGGGTCCGGCTCCACCCCGGCCCAGAACACCCGCGGTCTCGCGGGATCGGGGAACGCGCCCGCGCCGCGCACGACGAGCGTGAGTGCGCGCGCGCCGGTCACGGCCTCCCCGAGCGCGCCCTGCAGCTCCACCGAGCGCTCGTCGGCCACGTCGCCGAGGAACTTGAGGGTCAGATGCACGCCCTCCGGCTGCACCCATCGCACCGGCAGCTCGCGCGCGCGTACGGACGCGAAGGCGTCCCACACGGCGCGCTGCACGTCGGGCGGCGGGGTGAGCGCGACGAACAACCTCACTGGCCGGCGTGGTCGAGGATCAAACTGCCGCGACGGTAGCCGCGCGGATCGACCTCGACCTGGAGGAACCCGAGCCGCCGGAGCTGCTCGGAGATGTCGACGCGCCGGGATTCGACCCACGGGATCCACTCCGGATCGACCTCGATGCGTGCGGTCGCTCCCCGATGCCTCACCCGCAGGTTGCCCGTGATCCCGAGGCGGCGCAGCAACGCTTCCCCCTGCTCCACCTGTCGCAGCCGGCCGGGGGTGATTCGGACACCGTATTGCACGCGGCTCGACAGACACGGAGCTGCCGGCGCGTCACAATTGGGAATGCCGAGCCCTCGTGCGGCGGCGCGCACCTCGTTCTTGGTCAGCCCGACCTCGGCGAGCGGGGAGCGGACCCCGGCGCGCACGCCGGCGGCATGACCGGGCCGGTGCTCGCGCAGGTCGTCTGCGTTCGTGCCGTCGCACACGATGGCCAAGCTCCGATCGGTCGCGAGGCTCAGGAGTCGAAGCCACAACTCGGTCTTGCAGTAGAAGCAGCGGTTGGTCGGATTGGCGAGGTAGCGCGGGTCACGGAGCTCATGGGTATTCACTTCCACCACCGGCACGTCGAAGCGGGTGGCCAGCGCCCGGGCCATCTCCCACTGATCCATCGGGTAGGACTCGCTGCGGCCGATGGCCGCGAGCATGCGTTCGGGACCGAGCTCCTGACGGGTCACCACAGCGAGCAGCGCAGAGTCCACTCCGCCTGAGAAGCCCACGAGGGCGGAAGGGAACTTGCGCACCACCGTTCGCAGTGCGTCGAGGCGGGTCGTCATGGCGGGCAAGCTAGTCACCGGCGGTGTCCTAACTCAAGGACAGTTTGCCCGCTGGAAGCGGATGGTTCGTCGGCTGGAAACCCGGTATGCTGTACTTGCGTTAACAGATATAGCAATTGTATCTACGAATCGTCTGCCCTCATATAGCGCGGGAGGTTACGAAATGGCCGTCAAACCGGCACTGGACGCCATCGATCGCAGCATTCTGCGCCTCCTGTCCGCTGACGGCCGTTCCAGCTACCAGGCCATCGCCGACGCAGTCGGTCTCTCCCGACCCGCCGTGATGGAACGGGTCAAGCGGCTCGAGGAAACCGGCTACATCACGGGGTACGGCGTCCACCTCGACCGGGCCAAGCTGGGCTATCCCGTCACCGCGTTCGTCGCCGTCCGCTACGGTAACTCGAGCTACGTGGGTGACGAGCCCAGGATGCAGGAGCTGACCAAGCAACCGGGCGTGCTCGAATGCCACCACGTGGCGGGCGAGGACTGCTACATCCTGAAAGTCGTGGCGCCCGATCTCGAGGGAGTCCAGGACATGCTGCGCACCATGTCCACCGGGCAGAAATCGTTCAATACACGTACCACGATCGTGCTGTCCACGGTGTTCGAGAAGCCCGGTCTGATGACGCCGGACCTCGACTGATGCCCGGACTACGCGGGAAGGCGCTGGTCGCCTGGCTGCTGGTGTGCGTGTTCTGGGGCTCGACCTATCTCGCCATCAAGGTGGGAGTCGGCGTCCTGCCG
>JBOHSO010000420.1:0-3274 GCA_050921685.1 Gemmatimonadales bacterium | reverse complement strand
ACCCCCGCGGAGCACTCCATCGCCCTAGCTCGGCAGCGTCAGCCACCCGGCCACGAGACCCCCCACCTGGGCGATGATCGCGACCGACAGGGACAGCCGGCGCGCGCTCGCCTGCTCCGCTTCGATCACCACGAACACGACCAGGAGCACGAGGAAAAAGGGCCAGCCGGCGCGCAGCTCGAACAACCGCAGGATGCCGTCCCCCGTCCACGCCGCGACGAACCCGCCGACGATCGAGCCTAACAGCATGGCGAACTGCTTGGCGCGACGAAACGGCAGGGCGGCGATGGGGAGGAACACGGCCAGGGCGCCCAGCGCGGCGAGTGCGGCGCAGGCAAAGCCGACTGCATAACCGAGGACGTATTTCACGCGCGCATCCCTGATGCAGGGTTGAGGTCACGGACCCCCTAACTCCTCCATTCGCCGACTCACCAGCCCCATCACGCATGCCGGATGCACGCGCCGACTGGTCCGATGAAGTGCCCGGGGCAGGACTCGAACCTGCATGGGGTTGCCCCCAAGGGATTTTAAGTCCCTTGCGTCTACCGATTTCGCCACCCGGGCGGTTGCGCTATCGCTTGCGCTCGCATGCGTTTGACAAGGGTTGGGGCGAATGGTACCGTAAGCCAGCCAAATTCACCATCTCCACCAATTCGTCCCCGGAGACCTGCGTATGCGGCGGTTTGCGTTGCTGCTGTTCGCCGGCGTTCCGTCCGTCCTCGGCGCCCAAGGGTTCGGAGTGTACGAGCACAGCGCGTGTGTCATGGGTCGGGCTGGCGTCACCGCGGCCACCCCGTGCGCCGACGGCTCGGCCATTTTCTTCAACCCCGCCGGGCTCGCCGGTCTCGCCGGCACCCGGGCGAGCGCCGGCCTGACGCTGATCAGCGCCTCGGGCGACTTTACCGACGATTTCCTCGCCCGCTCCACGCCGCTCGACAACCCCATCATCCCGGTCCCGAACGCGTTCTTCACCCACGCCCTGAGCCCAAGGCTGACCCTCGGGGTCGGCGCGTTCGCGCCCTACGGCCTCGAAACGAAATGGCCCACGGATGGGTTTGACGGTCGCTTTCTCGGGTACAACACGGTACTGCGCGCTATCTACGTCCAGCCCACCATCGGTTACCAGGTGAAGGACTGGCTGAAGATCGGGATCGGGGCCGCGTTCGTTCACAGCTCGCTCGAGCTGCACCAGCGGGTCGACCTTGCAACGCAACGCCTGCCGCCGCCCGCTCCGGCGGGCGCGACGTTCGAATCGCTCGGCCTGCTGCGCGGCACCGATTTCGCCGACGCCACGCTCACTGCCAGCGGCAACGGTTTCGCCGTCAACTTCGGGGGCATCATCAAGGTGAGCGACAAGCTCTCGATCGGGGGGCACTGGCTCACGAAGAAGACCATCGACTACGACGGCGATGCCGCGTTCACCCAGATCGCCACCGGCCTGACGCTGCCGCCCAACAACCCGCTCGGGCTCCCGGGCGGCACGCCGGTGGACGCCCTGGTCACGGCGCAATTCGGCGCCGGCGGAGCGCTCGCCAACGGCGCGGCGCACACCTCCATCACGCTCCCGCCCCAGGGGAGCATCGGCGTGACGTACCGAATCCGGGATAACTGGGCCATCATGGCCGACTACCAGTACGTCGTCTGGGGCTGGTTGGCCAGCGTGGTGGTCGATTTCGACAACCCCGCGACCCCGAGCCTCGTCCTGACGCCCGACGGCAAGGACACTCATGGCTTCCGGTTCGGGACGGAGTACGTGCGCTCGGAGAAGCTCACCCTACGGGCGGGCTATCTGTACCACACGGCGGCGCTGGCCGACGACTTCATTACTCCTCTGCTCCCCGAAGCGCCGCGCAACGAATTCACGGCCGGCGTGAGTTACCAACTCTCCACCAGGCTGCAGGGAGACCTGGCCTACCAGTACCTCCAGCAAAACGACCGGCGCGGGCGCGTGTTCGAGGCCGCGGTCGGCAACACCGGGGTCTACAAATTCTCGGCGCACCTGTTGGGCGCCGGGCTGGCCTTCACCTTCTGAGCGTGAGGCGCGGAGATCCATGAATCGGACCAGCAAGCTCCTCGGGGCGACCGCGCTCGGCGTCTCGCTGGTGGCGGCGTGCCACAACGACGAACTGTTCCGGCCGGGAGTGGTGCTGCGGCAGAACCCGCTGTTCGAGCGGTACGTCTCCATGGGCAACTCGATCACCTCCGGGTTCCAGTCGGGTGGGATCAACGACAGTGTGCAGCGCCAGTCCTACGCCAGCTTGCTGGCGGACCGGCTGCAGACGGTGTTCTTCCTGCCGTTGATGAACCGGCCGGGGTGCCCCCCGCCCATCGATACGCTCTTCACGGCCACCGGCGTCCCCCATCGCGTCGGAGGAGGCACCGCGGCCACCTGCGCCCTGCGCCAGGCGCAGCCGGTCCCGCCGCCATACATCAGCAACACGGCCGTTCCGGGCGCCGAAATCGAGGATGGGGTTTCGAATTCGCCGGGCAACTCCAACGCCCTCACGACCTTTTTCCTGGGCGGCCTGACGCAGGCCGAGATGATGCGGCGCGTGGACCCGACGTTCATCACCGTCTGGCTCGGCAACAACGATGTGCTCGGCGCGGCGACGAACAGCGCGGACGCCGGCGACACGACCAGAATCACCGACAGCACGGCGTTCGCCGCCAGCTACGACGCGGTCCTCGACGAGATCGACAACACACCGGCGAGCGGCCACGGAGTCCTGATCGGCATCGCCAACGTGACGCTGATTCCGTTCTTCTCCCAAGGTCAGGTGTACTTCTCGATCAAGAACACCACGGCGAACTTCCCTGCCAACTTCCTCGTCGGCCCGAACTGCGCCCCCAGTGCGCTCGGCGGCAAGGGGGATTCGGTGCTCGTGCCGTTCCAGTTCGGGCTGGGACTGATCGGTCAGGCACGGGCCAACCCGACCGGCACGTACACCCTGACCTGCACCGAGGCCCAGACCGTTCAGCCGCGCGAGCTGCAGCGGCTGGTCCAGGCGGTCGGCCAGTACAACGCCACAATTCAGGCGCGTGCCACGGCGCGCGGCTACGCCTACGTCGATCCGAACCAGCTGTTCGCCGCGCTCCCACCGGGGTCGATTCCCCCGTTCCCGAGCACATCGGGCGCCACAGCGGTCAGCGCGCCGTTCGGAACGTACTTCAGCCGGGACGGCGTCCATCCCAGCGCCCTCGCCCACAAGCTCGTGGCGAACGCGTTGATCCAGGCGACCAACGCCGAATACGGCACCGCCATCCAGCCGATCCC
>JBOHSO010000419.1:0-1864 GCA_050921685.1 Gemmatimonadales bacterium | reverse complement strand
GCACCTGCACCTGGGGGTTCTTGATTTGCAAGTCGCTGGTCACGTCCTCGAGAATCGGGATGGTGCGCAGCCGCGCCTCGAGCGTGGCGGCGTTCTCGTACAGCACCTGGATGTCGGCGCCCTGGAGCGTGAACTGGTACTGGGTCTTGGTGGACCGGCCGCCGATCCGAATGGCCGTCGGCACCTGGAGGTACGTCCGGATCCCCGGCACGGCCGCGAGCTTGGGCTGCAACTGCCGGATCACCTCCTGCGCGCTGGGGCGCTCGCCCCGCGGCTTGAGGCGAATGTTCACGCGCCCCTGGTTCATCGTCCCGCCGCCCACCGACGACATGAAGTGCATGATGTAGGGATCCCGGCCCAGGACTTCGGCGACCGCGATCTGATGTTGTCGCATCGCCTCGAACGAGCTGCCCTCGACCGTCTCGGTGGTGCCCTGGATCATGCCCGTGTCCTCGGTGGGTATGAATCCCTTCGGGACGAGGGCGAACAGCGCCACCGTTCCCACCAGGATCGCCGCCGAGCCGGCCATGGCGAGCGGGCGGCGGTCCATCACCCACGCGAGGCTCCGCTCGTAGCCCCGCAACGTGCGCTGGTAGACCCGCTCGGTCGCGTCGTAGAGCCTCCCGTGACGGGCCTCGGTGTGAGACCGCAGCCACCGGGAGCAGAGCATCGGTGTGAGCGTCAGCGAAACGAATCCCGAGATGAGGATCGCGATGCCGATCGTCACGGCGAACGCGTGGAACAACCGCCCGATCAGGCCACCCATGAACAGCACCGGGATGAACACCGCGGTGAGGGACAGCGTCATTGACACGATCGTGAACCCGATCTCGCGCGCGCCGTCCAGCGCCGCGCGCATCGGTGGTTTCCCCATTTCCATGTGCCGCACGACGTTTTCGAGCATCACGATGGCGTCGTCCACCACGAAGCCCACCGACAGGGTCAGCGCCATGAGCGACAGGTTGTCGAGCGAGTAGCCGAGCAGGTACATCGCCGCGAACGTGCCCACGATGGAAAGCGGCAGCGCCAGGCTGGGGATCACCGTCGCCGAGAGGTTCCGCAGGAACAGGAAGATGACGAGTACCACGAGGCAGAGCGTGATGAACAACGTCACCTTCACGTCATGCACCGATTCCCGGATCGTGGCCGACCGGTCGTTCAGAATGGTCACCTCGACCGAGGCGGGCAGCTGCGGCTGCAGGGCGGCGAGCGTGCGTTTTACCGCGTCCGCCACCGCCACCGTATTCGTGCCCGGCTGCCGCTGGATCGCGAGCACGATCGCCCGGACGCCGTCGAACCAGCTCGCCGTCCGGTTGTCCTCCACGTCGTCGAGCACGCTGGCCACGTCCTGCAGCCGCACCGGAGCGCCGTTCTTGTAGGTGAGCACCAGGGAGCGGAATTCGGGCGCGCTGGCGATCTGCCCGTCGGCGCGGACGGCGTAGGCCCGGTGCGGGCCCCACAGGATACCGGTGGGCAGGTTCGGGTTGCCCGACGCCACGGCCGCGGTCACCTCGTCGAGGCCGATGCCCCGGTCGGTCAGGGCGCGCGGGTCGAGCTGGATCCGCACGGCGTACTTCTGGGAGCCGAACACCTGCACCTGGGCGACGCCCGAAACGGTGGCGATGCGCTGGGCGAGGAACGTCTGCGCGTATTCGTCCAGCGTCGCGAGCGGCATCGTCCGGGAGGTGAGCGCCAGGAACAGAATCGGCGAGTCCGCGGGGTTCACCTTGCGGTAGATGGGTGGGCTCGGCAGGTCGCGCGGCAGGAGGGGTGTCACCTGCGTGATCGCCGCCTGGACGTCCTGCGCCGCCGCGTCGATGTCGCGCGACAGCTCGAACTGGAGCGTGATCTGCGTGCCGCCCGA
>JBOHSO010000418.1:0-13298 GCA_050921685.1 Gemmatimonadales bacterium | reverse complement strand
TCCCTGGATTGTTTGATCGCGAAACTGGTTCGCAAGATCGTAGCCACCGTCGAAGCTCAACGAGTAAGAATGATTCGACACGTCCATCCCATTCACGGTCGTATAGGAAAGCAGCTGCGCGGCGTTGCCCCCTGACGCGTTCGAAGCGTCGATGAGCTGCGCCAAAGGGGCCATGCCCCGCCACTGGAACGTCGTTCCCCCGTTGGGATTCCCGCCGTTGTCGTTTCTGTTGCTCCGCCAGCCGCTCCCCGCCAGGATCCCGGCGACATGTGTTCCGTGGGTGCCCACGCCCCCATCGTTCTGGGTGACCCGCGTGCCGGTGATGTTCCCCACGGCATCGTGGGTGGCGAAGTCCTCGTGCGCCTCGTCCACCCCGCTATCGAACACACCCGCCTGAACGTTTCGGCCGCCTAGCCCCAGCACCTGCCCTGTTGCGGTATTGAAGTTCTGGACCGCGTTGACTCCAGTGGCCGCCCGGGTGTTGTCGTTTTCTGGCAAGAACGGGATGGGCGCCGCGTCGATCCATTTCACGATGTCGCTAGCGGCCATCGATCGGAGCGCTTCAGGGGAAATGACGACCGTCCAGTTGACATCAGAGAGCTTCTGCAAGCTCCTGGCGTTTGCGGCGAGGAACTCGGTGATCTGGTTCTCGGGTACCTTGGAGAAGAACTGGACGGTCAGATTCAGCGTACCGTCTTCGTTGAGCACGTAGTTGTAGGGCGTCGTATCCGGAGGCGAAACGACGTATTTCTCGAATTGACCGTTCCAGATGGCTGGAGTGACCTTATCCTGTGCCTGGAGTACGCTGAGGGCGACCAAGAGGCCGACAACGCGCTGATCGGCTAGCTGAGTACCTGCTGCGACCCGGCCGTAGTAGAAGGTTCCTGCTACAGCGTCGAGGACGGTGATCCCGGCGCTATCGAGCCGGGCCTGTGCGGCCGCGCCGGGAGGTTCTCTCAGCTGGACGATACCATGCTGGGCCGGGAGCCGGGTCACTGCCAGCGCGCGCATGAACGCCCCCGTCGTCTCGACGGAAAGCACGAGCTCTCTCGACTGCAGTCGAACGACCCCGGGTTTCGGTGCCTGTTCCTGACCGAGCGCCGACCCCGAGGTGAGGGGCCATAGAAGGATGAGGGCGAGGGGGAGCCAGCGCCGCACTGGCTGGCGTCGTTGGGTTGTGTTCATCACCCGCTCCTTATGTTCGGGTTCTCAAAATATGGGGCCGTGCCGCCTTATCCGATCGCGGAATAGCTCCTTGTATTGTTGTCCTCGTGGCATTCCTGCACATCGTTCTTGTAGTCGGCCGTCACCTCGAGCGTCGCATCGGGATTGAACACCCAGTAGGGGAGGTAGAAGACGACCGAGGCGGACGCTCCGGGTACGAGCGCCGGCGTGGCGGCGATCGCGTTCTGCGGCGCGCCGGTCGGGCCCGTCGTAGATGGATCGATGACGCGTGCGATCGTCGCCGGGCTCGGCGCCGAGCCGATGTTCCGGATGATCGCCGTGATGACGCTGCGGTTGTTCGCCCCATCCCACTCCGGCCGCAGGATCGAGTCCACCACCAGGTCGGGGCAGCCGGCCGCGCCGAGGCGACGGGCCGGAACCCGCTCGAGCGCCAGCGTCTCCACCATCCTCGTACGCCCGGCCGCCGTGTACACCGCCACGATGTCGAGCGGCTCGAGACTCTGGATCACCACGAAGCCCTTCGCGAACCGGACCAGGCGGGCGTGACGGAAGATGTCGACGCAGTCGATCTCGAGGGCCTGATCCGGTGTGAGCAGATTCGATGAGAATGGGGAGATCGGGCCGGGCTGCTCGCCCGGCAGGGTGCTGGCAACCTTCTTCCGAAACTGCACCGAGTCGGGGTTCGGGTTGTGAACGTTGATCGCCGTGAAGTACATCCCGGGCGACACGGCCCGAGTGTCGGGCAACCCGCACACGAATTTGACGGCATACTCGAACTTGAGGCTGTCCTGTGCGGCGGCGGGGGACGGGGTCCACGCCAGGAAGAGCACGGCGAGCGGCTGCGCCCACATGCGATGGCGAGTCATGGTGGGTACTCCCGTTTGACGGTCCGTGTCCAGATCCGCTGAGGATGGCGCTGACTACCCTATCGTGGCGCGGTCAATTCGTGGTCAACTGGGATACTGCGCTCGTCTGCGTTCAGGTCCCCGTCCGGTGCCCCGCTGGTCAGGCCGCCCCGGCCAGCTCTCGCAGCCGCTCCAACAGCTTCACCATCGCCCACGTATCCCGCTCGCAATAGTCCAATAGATCCTGCCTGACGCGATCGCGTTCCTCGGGCGAGATCTTCTGGGCCACGAACAGGAGGCGCGCGATCTCGACGCTCGCCACCAGCCCGTCCACGATCACCAGATCATCGTAGGTCAGCTCGGGCACCAAGGGGTTCAGCACGGACTTCAGGCTGAAGCTCCCCTGGAAATCCGGGTGGTACACGTTGTCCCGGATCACGGGGTGCAGATCGATGAGCTTGTCCTCCAGCTGCTTCAATCCCGCGGCGAGGTCCGGTACCGATTTCTGGAGCGAGCGAATGCGGGTCCGCTCGAACGAGGTGTACATGACGACCCGTTCCGCACCCGCCGTCGCCTCGAGCATCGCCCGCGCCAGCTCCGGTCGCGCATCGTGCGAGCCCTCGGCCAAGTGTCCGACGTGGCTGTAGGTCCCGTCTCCTCGTGCCTCGTGGTAGCTGAATTGCGCGGCCGCCTGCTCCCACGGAGCCATCCCCGGCCACACCGGGACCGCCCGCGAAATGGTCTCGAAGTCGAGGAAGCCGAGCTTCACGGCGAACGGCTCGAGCGCGGCCGGCAGGCGCGGCTCCGTGATCAGCCGGTTCTGCTTCATCGACCGGATCTGCCGTTTTGCCGCGTCGGGGAGCTTCTGAGTTGGGGGGATGTCGGGAATCGAGTGGACGCCGGTCAACATGTAGTCACACGCCTTCTTGGGCCCGACGTTGTAAAGCTTGATGATGTGGTCGGGCGACTGCGGCCAGCAGCGTTCCCGAAACGGGCATTCCCGCGGCTCGAAGCAGTGCACCCCGATCGCCACGTCGGGCAGGGGGCCGCGCAACACCTCGAGCTGCGCCTCGATCTCCGCCGGAATGCCGGGCAGCATCTCGTCGACCGGCGTGGTGACGTCCGCAGTCTCGAACAGGTCCCCCCGGTCCGGATGACGGAACTCCTTGTTCAGGTGCATGATCTCGGCGACGCGCACGTCGATGCCACTCTGCTGCGCCACATGTACTTGTACTGCGGCGTCGGAGATATGCTCATCCTTCTGTGAGGAAGACGATTTCACCTCGATCAGGCGGAACCCGTTGTCGAGTCGCTCGAGAATGTCGACGGCCACGTACGTATTGTCGGCGACGAAGCTCGCCTCGAAGATCACGGGCGCACGCGCCTCGAGCGCCGCTCGCGTGCGTCGTACTCGCTGCGCCACGGCGGTATGCGGGAGGTCGATCAGGAGGCCGCCCGGGAACCGCGTACGGGCGAGCGCACCAACCTGAATCCCCTGATCGAAGCGGTCTTGGAGCACCTTGTCCGGCTGGAGCTCTACGGCACCCGGCTCGTGCACCTTCCACCACAGCAGCTTGTGGCACTGCACGCCGGCGGCAAAACGGGACTTTGAGAGACGGAGCGGTCGATCCTGCCCTGGCATGCCGCTACGCTACCACGGCGCAAGACGCCTGTCACACCTGCGTTACCCCTGGTTCGTGGCGCCGCCACGCGGCCCTTGTGCCTACCGGCAGTGAGGGGCGACCTTACAAGGCTCCACACGAATGTTTCTTTCAGCTAAGGAGTCGGGTATGACCCATCCGCATCGCGTGCTCACGGCCGCTGCCGGAGCCGCATTCTTGTTGCTGTTTTCCTGCCGCCCACCCGCTTCCCGATCGCCGTCGCCCGCTCGGAATCTCGCCGCCCTCGACTCGGTGACCAGCGGCATCATGGAGTTGCCGGTCACGACGGCGTCCGCCGACGCCCGGAATCACTTCCTCCAGGGGCGGCGCGAGCTCGACCTCGGGCGCGGCCTCGAGGCGAACGAGCACTTCAAGGCGGCCGTGGCAGTCGATGGGGGCTTCGCCCTGGCGTATCTCTTCGCCGCCAACACGGCCAATTCACTGGCGGAGTTCAAGAGCAATCTCGACCAGGCCGAGCGGCACGCCACCGGGGCTTCGGACGCCGAGCGGTTGTTGATCCAGATGGCACGCAAGGGCTTGGACAACGACGTCAACGGCCAGCTGGCCTTGGCGCAGCAGCTCGTGACGAAGTACCCCGAGAGCGCGCGGGCGTATCTCGTCCTCGCCACCGTGCAGGGGGCGCTGAACCGCAACGCGGACGCCCGGGTGTCCATGACGAAAGCGGTGGGCCTGGCCCCCCGCCTGCTCGTCGCCCATACGGACCTCGGCAACTCATATCTGTTCGGTGAGCCCAAGGACTTCGCCAATTCGCTGGAGCACATGCAGCACGCCGAGGCGCTCGCGCCGAACGAGCCGTACATGCACGACCTGCTGGGCGACGTGTATCGGGCGCAGAACAACCTCGAACAGGCCCGGGCCGAATACACTCGCGGGCACGAGCTGGATCCCACCGACGCCTCGCTGCAGCAGCAGCGGGGGCACGTGAACTCCTTCCTGGGGAGCTACGACGCGGCGCGCGCGGACTACGATTCGGCGATCGCGTTGGGCCGCGTCAACGAGAAGGCCGGCTACGCCCCATTCCGCGCCTATGTCAGCATCCACGCCGGCGACCCCAAGGAGGCGATCGCCGAGCTCAACCGGTTGGTCGCGGGGGCCGATACGATGGGGGCGCCGAACGCGCGCGGCGTGAAGATCGGTGCGCTGTCGGATATCGCGGTCATCGGGATCGAGACCCGCGACTTCGCCGCGGCGGAGGAGGCGCTCAAGCTGCGCACGCCGTTGCTGATGCAGCAGGCCGATGAGATCGGGAGCCCCGCGTTCCGGCGGAGCCAGGAGGCGAACGTCGCCTACTTCGAGGCGTGGCTCGCCGCGCGCAAGGGAGACTACGCCGCGGCCGGGCGGGCGACGAACCGGATGGCCACCCTCGTGACGCCGGACGCGAACCCGCGCAGGCTGGAGCCGGTGCACGAGCTGAAGGGGTACAGCGCGCTGTACCAGGGCAACTTCCGGGAAGCCGCCGGCCATTTCGCGCAGGGGAACCTCGACGATCCCTACGTCAAATACCAGTATGCCGTCGTCCTGGATGGCGCGGGCGACAAGGACAAGGCGAAACAGCTGTTCCGCGAGCTCGCCGTGTACAACTTCAACAACGCGGGCTACGCGCTGATTCGGAAGGACGCTCAGCAGAAGGCTGCGGTGGTCTCGTAATCGCTCCGACTGGCAAAACGCCCCGCTCTATTTTCCCGAGCGGGGCGTTTTGTTCGTTCGCACACGTGCTTGACATATCAATATCTTAGTGAGATGTTTATATGTCATGCGAACCACCGTTCGCCTCGACGCCACGCTCCTGCGGCAGGCCAAGCGCCGCGCTGCCGAAACCGGTCGCACCCTTACTGCGTTGATCGAGGAAGGCTTGCGCACCATCCTGGGCCGCCCGCCGGTCGGCGCGAGTCCCGGCCCCGGCGACCTCCCGACGTCCGGCACGGGGGGTGTGCGCCCCGGCGTGGACCTCGACAATAGCGCGGCCCTCTACGACCTGATGGAAGCCGGGCGGTGATCCTGTGCGACGTCAACGTGCTGGTGTACGCCTTTCGGCGTGACGCGGCACGGCACGACGACTATCACGACTGGCTGCGCTCGCGCCTTGGCAGCGACGAAGGCTTCGGAACGTCCGACCTCGTCCTCTCCGGCTTCGTCCGCGTCGTAACCCACCCGCGCGTGTTCCTCGAGCCCAGCACGCCGAGCGATGCGTTCCGCTTCGCCGATGCGCTCCGCGCGCAGCCCAACGCCGTCCCGGTCGGCCCCGGCCCACGCCACTGGGAGATCTTCCGCCGCCTGTGTCACACCGCCGCGGCCAAAGGCAACCTCATTCCCGACGCGTATTTCGCCGCCCTGGCCGTGGAATCGGGATGCGAATGGATCACCACCGACCGCGACTACGCCCGGTTCCCGGGCCTGCGCTGGCGGCACCCCCTGGCGAATCCATAAGATGGTGCTGTGAGAACGTTCGCGTTGGTCGGCTGTTTCATCTTTCTGCTCACTTGCGTCGCGCTGGGACAGACCCCGGCTCCCGGCGATCGGTCACCACCGGCGCGCCGAGACACGCAACGCATCTCCGTGCTGCTCACCATCAGCGGCGGTATCAGCCTCGGCTCCTACGAGGCCGGGGTGAACTGGGCGCTGCTGGAGCTGTTCAAGCTCACCGCACGGGACTCGATCCGCCGAGCCTGGAACCTGCCGCGCTACGACCTGAAAGCCATGGCGGGGGCCTCGGCCGGCAACATCAACGGGTTCCTCGCGGCCATCGAATGGTGCCGCACCAGGGAGGCGATCGCCCCCGAGCACAGCCTCCTCTGGAAAATCTGGGTGCGCACCGGCTTCGATCAGCTGTTCCCGCTCGAGCGCTATGACCAGCTCGACTCGACCAACGCCCTCTTCAGCCGGCGCTACTTCCGGCAGGTGCTGTTCGATACCGTGCGGGCCGCGATGCAGGAGGTGCCCCCTGCCGACTCGCTCGACGGCTGCACCATCCCCGTCGGGGTCACGATCACCAAGCTCACCCCCGGACAGATCCCGATCTCCAGAGACATCGACGCGGTCACCCAACGCTATGCCGCGGCGGTGCTGGTGGGCCGGCGGGGACGATCGCTGCGGTTCCTGGCGCCGCCGGCCGACCTCCTGGGCACCGGCAAGCTCGGCGCGCTGCTCCTGCTGCCGGACTGCGACGGCGCCGTCGACCCGGACGATGTCTTCGCCCTGGTCGAGGCGTCCTCCGCGTTTCCCGGCGCCTTCGCGCCGGTCTCGCTGCGGCACGAAGCGAGCCTGGGGGCCGGGTGCGACACCCGAGCGAGCGACGCCGCCCTGTTCTCCGACGGTGGGCTGTTCGACAACAACCCCGTCGACCTCGCGGCGGGGATCTACGCCGACGCCATCTGGAAGAACGCCTCCCGGCCGGATTCCAACGCCATGCTGGTGTTCATCGATCCCGACGCGCTGCGCGGCCGGCTCGCCGACGCCAAGGCGCAACGCGAGCGCGACCCGCCGGCCACCGGGGGCATCGCCGCGCTGCTCGAGCTGTTCGCGGGGGCGGTCCCCGCCGCCCGGCAATACGAGCTGCAGGCCTTCGGACGGCTGCTTGCCCGCGCCCCGTACGTGTTCCAGCGCGACAACATCCAGCTCACCAATCGGCGCTTCATCGTGGTCGGCCAGCAGCTTGGCGCGTTCGCCGCGTTCCTGGGGCAGCCGTTTCGCGAATACGACTTCTACGTCGGCGTCTACGACGCCCTCTCATTCATCGCCGGCGAAGCGTGCCGCGGGGCCGATTCGCTGTGCCAAAGAGACCGGCTCCTTGGGCTCGTGGAGACCGAGCACTTGGACCTCGGCCCGGCTGCGGTGCCCCGCACGCTGCTGCGCGCACTGTTCCAACGGGAATACCTCGATACCGCCCCGGCCCCCGCCCCGGCCCCGAGCATCCGGTTCGATTCCACCACGCCGCCGCGGGAGGTGATGCTGCTCTCCCTGTTGCAGGCGCACCTCCAGCTGGACGACCAGGCGTTCGACAACCGGAGCTGCCTGGGTCACGACGTGATCGTGCGGATGCTGTGCCGGGACGGCTTCCGCGAGATGCTCGGTCGCGTGGCGACCGATAGCGTGCTCCTGGCCATCGCCCGGGCGGGGGAACGGCAGCCGGACTGTACGCCCGGACATTGGCTGGAGTCGCCGGTTCGGTGCGAGGTGGGCGAAAGCTTCCACGCCTTCGTCCGCAACCCGGAGCGGTTCATGGCGAGCAGGATCGGCCTCATGCTGCACCAGCTGTGGCGGGTGGAGCGCGCCCGCCGGCGTGCCGGCGAGCAGGCGTGGACCGACGTGGCGACGCTGAGCGAGGTCGTGTACCAGTCGGGAATCGGCTACCGCTACCGCCGCGGCTTCGACGCCAACACGTCGTCGGTACCGCGGGGCTCGGGTCGGGGGTGGATCGCCACCCTGATTCCCAACTACGCGACGATCAGTCTCCTGAGCCCGGGCTTCGAGGTCGGCTACCGGCCGACCCTCCACCTCGGCAAGTCGCTTTCCATCGGCCTCACCGGCGCTCCGCTGCACGTGACCGGGGACCCCGCAACCGCAATCGACCGGGTTCGCTGGGTGGTCGGGCCGGCGCTGCACTGGAAGCGGTCGAGCGCCGTGTGGTCGGGGTTGGAAACGGGCGTGGAGTACGTCGGGCGCTGGCGCCACGGGAAGCAAGCCGCCCCGGTATGGGCGGTTCCCGTCACCGCCTACCTGCTCGCCGACAAGCTGCGCATCGGGTTTCGTTTCCTCCCGGGGAACGATTCCGCGGTGCATGGCAGCAACACCGTCGCGCTCACCTTCGGCCTGGCGGACGTGAACGGCCTGGTGTACTGGATGCTGCGGAAGTCCTGAATCCCGGCGGCACGAGCAAATCAGCCACCAGCCCGGCATGGTCCGACGGCCACAGCGCATGCGCGGGGCCGCTCACGCGGTCGGCCGGCTCCTCCCCCAGCAGCTCGACGCGCCCCTGCACACCGGTGATCGGGTGCTCCATGCCGCGCGCGAAGACGTAGTCGATCCGCGTGTCGAACGTCGCGCTCGGGTTCGACAAGTCCTCCACGTGACAGCAGGTGAGCCCCGCCGCGCCGGGATGCAGCTCGGCCCACACGTCGCGGAACCCGGCGCCTTCGACCACCCGGTGCGTCGCCGAGCCGGCTACGTCGTTGAAGTCGCCCATGAGGATCGTGGGCGAGGCCCCACCAGTCGCCGCGACGAGCTCGGCGGCCTGGGCGGCTCGCAACCCCGACAGATCGAGGCCGCCCTGATCGGGCTCGAGGTGGGTGTTGAAGATCGCATACGACCGCCCGTCGATGGTGCCGGTGATCCCCACGAATCCGCGGAGCAGCGCCACGCCCGGCGCTACCACGCCGCGGTTGTTCGCGTACGTCGCCGCGATCGTGGACGTGACCGTGACCCGGGCGGGATCGACGAGCAGCGCGTCGTGGTCCACGAGGAGGATGCCGGGGAGCGGGGCGGCCGTGGTGTTCGTGACGATCGCCGCCACAGCGTAGTCCTGGCCCCGCGCCGCGAGCGCCGCCTGGAGGATCGCCAGGAAATCGAGATGGACGACGATCGGCAGCCCGATGCCGGTGAGGTCGATGTCGATATTCACGACCTCCTGCAGTCCCACGACCTCCGGCCGGGTGGCAGCGATGGCGTCGGCGATCGCCTCGGCGCGGGCAGGGAAGTCCGTCTCGGACAGGGTCACGATCTCTGCCACGAGCGCGGGGATGTCGTCGCTCGTATCCGGGGTCGCCGCGGCGCGGATGACGGCGTCCACGTCGGCGCCGAGGTACAGGTTCCAGTTGAGTACCGTCACCGCCGGGCGGTCGGACGGCTCGAGCGGCGAGCCGTCGGCGCAGCCGGCCAGCAGGGCAACGAAGGCCAACGAGCGAGGGAAGCGAATCACGGCAACTCCGGCGAAACGACCGTGACAAATCTGGGCGCCGGGACAGCGGGAAGCCAGGCGGGGTAGATTCCGCCCACCAGTGCTCCTCAACGACCTCGTCCACACCTCCCGAGCGGTCGCCGCCACGAGCGGCCGGCTCGCCAAGACCGAGCTGCTCGCCGCCCTCCTGAAACGCGCTCCCCCCGACGAGATCGCAACCGCGATCGCGTTCCTCTCGGGTACCCTACGCCAGGCCAAAGTCGGGGTCGGGTTCGCCACGCTCCGGGCCGCACGGCCACGTGCGGCGGCCGAAGCACCCTCCATCATCCTCGCGGAAGTCGACGCCGCGCTCGGACACCTGACGCACATCACGGGCACGGGCGCGACCCGGCAGCGGGAGCAGCTGCTGCGTGAGCTGTTCGTCCGCGCCACGCGTGACGAGCAGGAGTTTCTGTTCCGGCTGCTGATCGGCGAGCTGCGTCAAGGAGCACTCGAAGCGATCATGACCGAAGCGGTGGCGCGCGCGGCGGGACTGGACGCGGAGGCGGTGCGCCGGGCGACGATGTTGGCGGGTGACTTGGGTGCCGTGGCGCGCGCCGCGCTCACCGAAGGCGCCTCGGGCCTCGGGCGGTTCGACGTGCAGCTGTTCCGGCCGCTCCAGCCGATGCTCGCCCAGACCGCGGACGACGTGGCCGACGCGCTCGCCCGCCTGGGACAGGCCGCGCTCGAGGTGAAGCTCGACGGCGCCCGCATCCAGGTGCACAAGTCGGGTTCCGAGGTGCGCGTGTTCTCGAGGCTCGCCAACGATGTGACGCTCGCGCTGCCCGAGGTCGCGGAAACGGTGCGCGGACTCCCCGTGCGCGAGGCGATTCTCGATGGGGAAGCGATCGCCCTCCGCCCCGACGGCGCGCCGCTGCCGTTCCAGGTCACGATGCGCCGCTTCGGCCGCAAGCTCGACGTCGAGCGCCTGCGGGCCGAGCTGCCACTCGCGGCGTTCTTCTTCGACCTGCTCTACGCCGACGGCACCTCGCTCTTGGACGAGTCCTATGCCCGTCGCTTCGGGGCACTCGCGGCGCACGTGCCGGAAGAGCGTCGCCCCCCGCGCATCGTGACGGGTGAGGTGGCCCAGGCGCAGGCGTTCCTCGATCGGGCGCTCGCCGGGGGACACGAAGGGGTGATGGCCAAGGCGCTCGACGCGCGCTACGACGCCGGGGCGCGCGGCACGGCGTGGCTCAAGATCAAGCCCGCTCACACTCTCGACCTCGTCGTGCTCGCCGCCGAGTGGGGCCACGGCCGTCGCCAGGGGAAGCTCTCGAACCTCCACCTGGGCGCGCGGGATCCCGACGCCGGGGGCTTCGTCATGCTCGGCAAGACCTTCAAGGGGATGACCGACGAGATGCTCGCGTGGCAGACGGAACGCCTCGTGGCACTCGAGACCGCCCGCGAGGGGCACGTGGTGCACGTGCGTCCCGAGCTCGTCGTCGCAGTCGCCTTCAACGGCGTCCAGACGAGCCCGCGGTATCCTGGAGGGATCGCGCTGCGATTCGCCCGCGTGGTGCGCTACCGCCCCGACAAGGGGCCGGAGCAAGCCGACACGATCGAGACGGTGCGGCGGTTAACACACAACGCTTAAGCATTGGGTCCTATGAGGACGAGCACTTGACAAAGATAGTGAATCCAGGTTCGTGGGAGTCCGCTTATCGCCGCCGATCAAGACTCAAAATGGAGCGGGTCCCTGAGGTTCTGCAGTTCCCGGTAGTAATAGAGTGGCGTCGGCCGCTTCTGCTTGAACTTCAGCTGCTTCAAGAACTCGACTTCCTCCCCGGTCGCGGTGCTGCTGAGGGAAGGATCCTCGAGGAATTTCCGGAACCCCGGCTCACGGCCGACGGGTTCGTCGGCTTCCCGCTCGACGAACTCGAATCGCTTCGCCTGCCCCGGGACCACGTTGTGGTTCAGGACGATCTCGAGACCGAAGCTCACCAGGTCGATGTCCCAGGATTCGATCAGCGGGTCCAGGAACGAGATACAGTTCTCGGCGGAGAGGTGGAAAACGTCCGTATCGAGGAACTCGAGCACGGTGACCCGCATCTCCTCGTAGCTCTTGCCGCTGAGCTGGGCCACCATGCGGAGCCAGTAGTCGTTCTCGAGCTCGTCTTTCGCCACCCGCTTGACCACGTCCAACAGCTTCTGCGTGACGAGCCGCTCCAGCTCGCCGAAGGGCTGCTTCTGGAAGATCGCGCGGACGTGCTCCACCTTCTCGGGATGGCATTTGCGCAGGATCAGCTCACGGACTTCGTGAAACAGGGGGACGGGCTCGTCTCCCAGCTCCCGCTTCAGCTGCGCCTTCCGCTGGAGGTCCGCCAACCTGGCCAACTCCCCGCTCGGCAGCTTCAAGAACTTGTCCATGCGGTCGTAGATGTCCGTGCGGCTCGGCGCGGGAGGCGCTTTCTTCCGAGTCAGGAGTTGAGAGATGTAGGACTCGGTCACGCGGGCCGCGCGGGCGAGATCGCGCTGCTCCAATCCCAATTCCTCCAACCGGTGCCGGATTACGATTGGGACATCCACTGGTTCCTCCTGGGCAGACCGACCTATTAACCTGGCAGTGTTAACCGCTTCTTGAACTTATTGACTGCACTTGACAAGTCAAGTACACCACAATAGAATCACTCAGATCGAGCCGACAACGGTTACCCGAAACGGCGGAGTGGGCATGACGACCGCGACCAAGACGAAGTTGAAGGTCTTTCCGCTTGCCGATCGCGTGGCGATCAGGCCGATGGAAGAGACGGAGCAGATGAAGGGGGGGCTCTACATCCCGGACACGGCGAAGGAAAAGCCGATTCAGGGAGATGTCATTGCGGTCGGGCCCGGCCGATTGGAAAAGGGCCAGCGGGTCCCGATGGAGCTGAAAGTGGGGGACCGGGTCGTCTACGGGAAGTACACCGGCTCGCAGGTCGAGCTGGACGACGAAGAGATCATCCTGATCAAGGAAGCCGACGTCATCGCCAAGCTCAGCTGAGCGGGAGGAATAGATGGCTGCGAAGCATCTCGAGTTCAACACGGAGGCCCGCTCGCGTCTCAAGCGCGGCGTCGACCAGCTGGCCGAAGCGGTGCGGATCACGCTCGGTCCCAAGGGCCGCAACGTCGTGATCGACAAGAAATTCGGCGCGCCGACGGTCACCAAGGACGGCGTCACGGTCGCCAAGGAAATCGAGCTCGAGGACGAGATCGAGAACATGGGCGCCCAGATGGTGAAGGAAGTGGCGACCAAGACGTCGGACATCGCCGGCGACGGCACCACCACCGCGACCGTGCTCGCCCAGGCGATCTTCCGCGAGGGGCTGAAGTCGGTCACCGCGGGCGCCAACCCGATGTCGCTCAAGCGCGGCATCAACAAGGCGGTCGAGCTGGTGGTGGAAGAGCTGAAGCGCATCTCCGTGCCCACCAAGGGCCGGAAGGAGATCGCCCAGGTCGGCACCATCTCCGCCAACGGCGACCGGGAGATCGGCGACAGGATCGCCGATGCGATGGAGAAGGTGGGCAAGGACGGCGTGATCACGGTCGAGGAGGCCAAGGGCCTGGCGACCGAGCTGGAGACGGTGGACGGGATGCAGTTCGACCGCGGCTACCTCTCGCCCTACTTCGTGACCGACCCGGACAAGATGGAGGCGGTGCACGAGGACGCCTACATCC
>JBOHSO010000417.1:0-5984 GCA_050921685.1 Gemmatimonadales bacterium | reverse complement strand
CCGCTCAACAACGTAGTGCGCGTGGCGCTGCAAGCGCTCTCGGCGGTGCTGGGGGGCACCCAGTCGCTGCATACCAACGCGTACGACGAGGCGCTGGCGCTCCCCACCCAATCGAGCGCGACGCTGGCGCTGCGCACCCAGCAGGTGCTGGCGCACGAGACCGGGGTGCCCGAGGTGGCGGATCCGGTGGGGGGCAGCTACTACGTGGAGAGCCTTACCGATGCGATCGAGCGGCAGGCGCAGACGCTCGTCGGTGAGATCGAGTCGCGCGGTGGGGCGGCACGGTCGATCGAGCAGGGGTATTTTCAGGAGGCGATCGCCCGCAGCGCCTACGAGCAGCAGCGGCGAGTCGAGGCGGAGGAGCAGGTGGTGGTCGGTGTGAACCGGTTTGCCGACGATCGGCCGCTTTCGGCGGTGCCGGCTCCCGACTATCGGGCGCTGGCGGAGATGCAGCGACGCCGCCTCGCCGAGGCACGACGCCGGCGCGATGCGGGGCAGGTGGAAGCGGCCCTGGCCGGTCTGCGCGCGGCGGCCGTCGCGCCGGCCGAAGCGCTCATGCCGCGGATCATCGAGGCGGTGCGAGCGCGGGCGAGCGTCGGGGATATCAGCGATGTGTTGCGGGAGGTGTGGGGAGAGTACCGACCGCGGTGAACGTGGAGGAATTGGTCCATGCGAAAACTCAGTCAGGTGTGCCTTGCACTGCTTCTGCTCGGCTCGACGAGCGTTCGGGCGCAGCAGTCCACGGCGCTCGCCCCTTCCGACAACCTCGTGATCGAGGGCATTCCGGCCATCCCGGCGACCCTCCCGGCGGACGTGCGCCGCTATACCGAGGCGCGGGCGGCGAGCCTCTCCGACTGGCACCCGACGCGCCGGGAGATGCTGATCTCGACGCGCTTCGGCAACACCGCTCAGGTGCACGTCGTCCGAATGCCGCTTGGGGCACGCACGCAGCTCACCTTCTTCGAAGAGCCCGTGGGCGGTGCTCGCTACGATCCGAGGACCGGGAGTTACTTCGTGTTCGGGAAGGACGTGGGCGGCAACGAGTTCGTCCAGCTGTACCGCTACGACCTCGCGACCGGACGCATCACGCTGCTCACCGACGGCGGCCGATCCCAGAACGGCGGCGTGAGCTGGAATCGAGCCGGCGACCGGATCGCCTACGGCTCCACCCGTCGCAACGGAGCCGACCGCGATCTGTACGTGATGGATCCGGCCAACCCGGCCAGCGACCATCGCGTGCTCGAGGTGAACGGCGGAGGGTGGAGCGTGCTCGACTGGTCGCTGGACGACCGGCAGCTGCTCGTGATGCAATACCTGTCAGTCAACCAGTCGTTTCTCTGGCTCGTCGATGTGACGAAGGGGGCCAAGACCGCACTCACGGGTCAGGATGCCGACACGGTCGCGTACGGGGGCGCTGAGTTCGCGGCAGATAGGCGGGGGGTGTACGTCACGTCCGACAAGGGAGCGGAGTTCCAACAGCTCGCCTACCTCGATCTCGGCACCAAGGCCCTGACGCCGCTGACCGCGGCGATCCCCTGGGACGTCGACGACTTCGACGTCTCACCCGACGGGCGCCTGGTCGCGTTCGTGACCAATGAGGCGGGGATCTCGAAGCTCAATCTGCTCGACGCGGCGACGCGACGCTACCGGCCCCTCCCCGGACTCCCGATCGGGGTGCTCGGCGGGCTGCGCTGGCACACCAACGGACGCGACCTCGGATTCACGATCGGAACGGCGCAGTCCCCCGCCGACGCCTACTCGATCGACGTGCGCGCGGGTACGGTCACCCGCTGGACCGAGAGCGAGCTGGGCGGGCTCGTGGCTGCCGAGCTGCCCGACCCGACGCTGATCCGCTGGTCCAGCGCCGACGGGCTGGAGATCACCGGATTCCTGTACCGGCCGTCGGCGCGGTTCACCGGCCCGCGGCCGGTCATCATCTCGATCCACGGTGGCCCGGAAGGGCAATCGCGCCCCGGGTTCCTCGGGCGCGACAACTTCTTCCTGTCCGAGCTTGGTGCCGTCGTGATTCAGCCCAACGTCCGTGGCTCGACCGGGTACGGCAAGACGTTCGTCAAGCTGGACAACGGCATGAAGCGGATGGACGCCGTGGCGGACATCGGCGCGCTGCTCGACTGGATCGCCCGCCAGGCGGACCTCGACGCCACGCGCGTGATGGTGACCGGCGGCAGCTACGGCGGGTTCATGACGCTCTCCGTGGCCACGACCTACAACGACCGCATCACCTGCGCCCTCGACGTCGTGGGAATCTCGAACTTCAACACGTTCCTCAAGAACACCGAGAGCTATCGCCGCGACCTGCGCCGTGTGGAGTACGGCGACGAGCGCGACTCGGCGATGGCGGCGTTCTTCGAGCGCACCGCGCCGCTCAACAACGCGCGCCTCATCACCAAGCCCCTGTTCGTGGTGCAAGGGCGCAACGACCCGCGCGTCCCGCACACAGAGGCCGAGCAGATGATCGCCCGGGTGAAGCAGAACGGCAGCCCCGTATGGTTCCTGATGGCCAACGACGAAGGGCACGGGTTCCGCAAGAAGGGCAACCGTGACTTCCAGTTCTACGCGACGGTGCTGTTCGTCCAGCGGTTCCTGCTGGGCGCGAGCACGTCCTAGCCGCCGTCCCGTGAATGGGCGGCAGTGAATCCGGTGACCGCCCCCGAATGACGGGGGCGGTTCTCGTCAGGCCCGCCGGACCAGTCGCAACACGTATATCAGCAGGAGCGCCCCGACGAAGGCCGTGATGAGCGCACCCACCAGGCCCCCGACGGCGATGTCGAGCACGCTGAACAGCCAACCGCCCAGGACGGCACCGATCACGCCGATGATCAGGTCGCCGACCAGTCCGTAGCCCTTTCCGCCCATGACCTTCCCGGCGAGCCAACCGGCCGCGAGGCCGATCAGCAGAAACCACACCAGCTGATTCCCCGTCATACGACCTCCTGGTCGGATCCCAATGTCGCGAGTCGT
The DNA here is from genome assembly GCA_050921685.1 of Gemmatimonadales bacterium. Taxonomy (GTDB): domain Bacteria; phylum Gemmatimonadota; class Gemmatimonadetes; order Gemmatimonadales; family GWC2-71-9; genus DASTHG01. The sequence continues at coordinate 3,002 of JBOHSO010000417.1, read as the reverse complement.
CTAATGCTGCGCGTGGCCGCGGAGGCCCGCAACGTGGCCACCCCGGCGACGTACCGGGGCCGCCACGACCCGTCGGCTAGAACTCGAAGCCGGCCAGAATCAGGAACGAGCGCGTCTTGTAGTTCTCGGCGCTCGTGACCGTGCTCAGCTTGAGATCGGTCAGCCCGTACACGTAGCGGCCCTCGACCGTGAAGGCGCTGTGGGCGCCGAGCCGCACGCCGCCGCCGATCACCGCGGCGGTGCTGGTCTTGGGACGATCGGTGTCGGGGCAGGCGCCGCTGCCCGTGCGGCAGCGGATCTCGAAGGAGACCTGCGGGCCCGCATAGGCGAACGGTGCAAGGCTCGGAGTCGGGAAAGTCGCGCGCAGGTAGACCGGCACGTCGATGTAGTCGAGCTTGCGCGAGGCGCCGTTATTGGCGCTCTGCACACCCCGCTGGGCGTACAGTCCTTCGACGCCCAGCCCCAACAGGCTTCGGGTGGACCCCACCGCCAGACCGGCGGCGAAGCCGGTGCGTTCCTGCAGGCTGCCGGGCAGGACGCCGCGATTGGTCACGTTGCCGTAGGACAACCCACCTTTTATTCCGAGCCCCTGGGCCGCCGCCGTCGCCGGCGCTGCGCCGAGCAGCAGGGCGGTGATGAAAGCGAGTGAGCGTTGCATCGTCGGTATCCTCCCTGGAACGAAACGTGGCCGTACGAGACGGGCCGCTTGCCCGCTCGTTCTGGCCTACACTCGCGAGGTCGGATTTGTTGCCGTGTGGAAAAGCGTCGGCGTGACGAACGTCACCACCGAAAGGGCCAGCGCGGACGTGGCGCGATCAGTCTCCGGTCGGCACGACGGTGTGCGGCTCGACCATGAGGACGACGGTGCGCTCCGGCGCCCGCGTGCGGTGCACCGTGCCGCGCGGCACGACGAACCCCTGGCGCGGGGCCAACTCTACCGTGCGGTCCTCGAGATCAATGAAGAATCGTCCCTCGACGACGTAGAAGAACTCATCATCGCGATCGTGTTTGTGCCAGTGATACTCGCCCTGCACGACGCCCAAGCGCACGACCGAGTCGTTCACGCGGCACAGCGTCTGGTTGTACCACTGATCGGTGCAGGCGTCCACCAGCGCCTGCAGGTCGATACGCTCGAGCGGCTGGTAGCGGATGTCCAGGTGCGTGGCGTACGGGTACGGTGCTTCGGGCATCGCTTCCTCCGGGCGGTGGTGGGGGCAGACGCGCGCTCCCGTACACTCTAACCTCGCGATGTGCGTGCAGGCCTCCGGTTACCCGGCCGTCACTCACCTGATCGGAGCGCCTGGCCGTCCCCGTTGATGAACGTCGCCAGTGCCGCGACTTCGGTCGGCTTGAGATTCAGGTTGGGCATCTGGAACGGACCGCTGCGTGCCGGCCGGACGATGGACACCGGATCGGTCAGGAAGCGTTTCAGGTAGTCCGGGGGATAGCGCCGGCCGGTCAGATCGGGTCCCACCTCGACGGTCCCGCTCCGCTCGACCTGCGGATGGACGTGACAGGTGACACAGCCCTTCGCCACGAACAGTCGCTGTCCGCGGTCGACCTCCGCCAGCGCCGGCGCCGTTCGCCCGGATTGAAGCGCCACGAGCGGCAGCAGCGTGAGTTTGCCCTTCCCGAAGCCGCTGTGGATCGTGAAGGTCCACTCCCCGGCCTGGGGCAGCGTGAGGGTCGCGCTGTAGCGGCCCGTTTCGGATGCCGGAGTCGCGGCAGCGCTCACTTCCTGGCGACCGGCACGAGCTTCGACGGTTGCGGCCAGTCCGCCGAGCAGCGTACGGCCGTGTTGACGAACCGCGAACGTGAGCGTGACGGGCCTGCCCACTACGACCTGATCAGGCAGGTCCTCCACCGTGATCACCGCCCAGCCACCGCCGTGCGTCGTGAACACCGCGAGCAACGCCATCACCGGCAAAGCGGAATGCAGGGATCGTCCGGCCATTGGTCTCTCCTTGGTGTGCGCGGGCATCCAATCGGTGATTGGATGCCGCCGGACGGTGCCGGGTTTATCCTGCCGGCGGCTTCCGGGCTTGAAGGCCGGTTCGGCGGCGCTCGCGCCCCGAACGGCGCGGCCAGTGATCGACGTGCTCCAACGCTGGTCTACGGCGCGAGAATGGTCGCGCGGATGATCGAATCGAGCTGGGGGAACCGGGCCGCCAAATAGCCGTTGCCCTGCATCTGGATCAGGCCCTGATCGGGGGTCTGGCCGTACCCCGGATAGAGGCGGTCCACCGCCTCCATTCCCTCGACCACCGTCCCGAGCGGCGCGAACCCCATCGCGTCGAGCCGCGTGTTGTCCCCGTAATTGATGAAGAGCTGGGTGGTGCGCGTGTTCGGTCCCGCGGTCGCGAACGTGACGGTGCCACGGGTGTTGCGGTGTGTCACCGGGTCGTCGGGAATGGTGGCGAGCCGCCAGCGGGCCGAGACCGCCGGATCGCCGCTCAGACCGAACTGCACCACGAAGTCCGGTACCACGCGGAAAAAGCGGGTGCCGTCGAAAAAGCCGTGGCGCACCAGGTTGTACAGCCGGTCGGCGCCGCCGGGTGCCCAGGCGCGGGTGATCTCGACGACGAAGGTGCCGGCGCTGGTCTCGAACCGGGCGCGGTAGCTCGCAGGGGCGCTCGCCCGCATCTCGGCGGATGCCGGATCGAGGAGCGGATGGGTCGCGCCTGGTGTGGCGACCGCCGGTTGCGCCTGCTGCTCGCGCCGGCCGCACGCCGGGAGCAGCGCTACCATGGTGACGATCACCGTCAGCGGCTGGGGCGTGTGCCGGGCCATTCCGTTCATTCCTTGAATTCGATCACCAACCAAGTTCACTGCCATCATGGAGTCTCGCCAGCGGCGGATCAAGGGATTGATCCAAGCCTGGGCCAGCAATTGACTGCGTCCTCCCGCCAATTGCCCGTCGCTTGTGAGCCCCCTCCTAGCTTGGGCGTGCAAACCGGAACGACACCCCAGAATGTGGGAGCCAGCTCAGGAGGCGGTTATGT
>JBOHSO010000416.1:0-3774 GCA_050921685.1 Gemmatimonadales bacterium | reverse complement strand
GGCCTCGCTCGCCCGGGCCGCGCGCGACGCCCGCAACTTGCGGGTGCGCCAGCCGTTGGCGCGCATGCAGCTGGCCGTGCCGGCCGCCGTCCGGGGTCCGCTCTTGGCAGACCTGTTAGATATCTTGGTCGCCGAAGTCAATGTGAAGGCGTACCAGGTGGTGGAATCGGACCACGAGCTGGTGACGCTGCGCGGCAAGGCGAACTTCCGGACCCTCGGCAAACGCTACGGCAAGGCGACCCCGCAGGCCGCCGAAGCCGTGGGGCGGCTCGCTCCGACACAGCTCCAGGCGCTCGAGCGGGGCGAGACGGTCCGCGCGGGGGAATGGGAGTTGCATCCCGAAGACGTGACGGTCACCCGTGAGGTCGCCAGCGACTGGATCGTGCAGGCGGACGGGCCCTACGTGGTGGCGCTCGATCCGGTGCTCACGCCGGAGCTCGAGCAGGAGGGGCTGGCGCGGGAAGTGGTGAACCGCGTTCAGCGGCTTCGCAAGGAAGCTGACTACGAATACACCACGCGCATCGAACTGAGCGTGACGGGGGCGGCGGATATCGTACGCGCCGTCGGAGCGTTCGAGGGATACGTTGCGGGCGAGGTGCTGGCCCGACGCATCATGTTGGGAGCCGAGCTCGACGACGCGGACATCACCCGGGTCGTGGACATCGAGGGGAAGAGCATCACGCTCGCCCTGCGGCGCCACGACGGACGAAAGGGCGGAACGCCGAAATGACCACGAAGACCAAAGGCCTGAACAAGAAACAGCTCGCGCACCTCGAGAAGCGGCTCCTCGAGGAGCGGGCGCGAGTGATGAAGGAGCTCGGGCACTACGGCGAGTCGTTCAACTCGAGCCTCCAGGCCTCGGACGGCGACCTGTCGAGCTACTCGTTTCATATGGCCGACCAGGGAACCGACGCGATGGAGCGGGAGAAGGCGTTCCTTTTCGCCTCGCAGGAGGGCCGCTATCTCTGGCACGTGAATCAGGCGTTGCGCCGCCTCTATCAGACTCCGGAGAAGTTCGGCAAGTGCGAGCAGTGCGGTGAGGAAATCGGCTTCGACCGCCTCGACGCGCTGCCTCACGCCCGCCTGTGCATCCAGTGCAAGGCAAAGGAAGAGGATGGGAAGCGCCGCTAGCCGCCGCCTGTTTTGGGGCACGGTCGCGGGCGTACTCATCCTGGACCTCGTGACCAAGATCCTGGCGGAAGGCGTGCTCGCCGACGGCCCCATCCTCGTCATCGGCGATTACGTCGTGCTCCGCCTGGTCTACAACCAGTGCGCCGCCTTCGGGATCTGCATCGGCCCTCCCGAGTACTCCCGCTGGATCTTCCTCGCCCTAGCCGGGCTCGCGCTCGTGGTCATCGGCTCGATGGTCCGGCACACCCGGGACGTCGACCGCGGGCGGCTGTTCGTGCTCGGTCTGCTGGTGGCCGGGGCGGTCGGCAACATCGTCGATCGGCTGCGCAGCGATCTTGGCGTGGTCGATTTCATCGAGGTCGGCATCGGCAGCTATCGCTGGCCGACCTTCAACGTCGCCGACTCGGCCATTACGATCGGAGCGGTCGCGCTCGCGATTTCGCTCTGGCTCGAGGGACGCGCGCAGAGCGCCGGAGAGGCGAAGGAGGCCGGGACGGCCACGCCGTGACAGACGGCGGCATCACCTTCTGCATCGTAGTGCCCGTGACCGAACGGCTCGACCGCTTCCTCGCCGACCAACTCGCCCTCTCCCGCACCCAGGCCGCGCGCTTGATCGCCGATCGGTGCGTCACCGCCGACGGCAAGCCGCTGCGCGCCTCCGCCCAGCTCGCGCGCGGGACCACCATCGCCGTCGCCTTCCCGCCGGAAGCACCGCCGCGTACCTACGCACCGAGCCACACCGAGCTGCGGTTCGTGTACGAAGACGAGCACCTCGCCGTGCTCGACAAGCCGGCTGGGTTGGTGGTGCATCCCGGTCCGGGGCATTGGGACGATACGCTGGTCAACGCGCTCGTCGGGCGCGGGACCCCGCTCGCGAGCGGGTCGCCGGAGGGTCGCCCCGGCATCGTGCACCGCCTGGATCGCGACACCTCGGGGCTGCTCCTGGTGGCCAAGACGGACCTTGCCCATCGCCGGTTGGCCCGCGCCATCGAGCGCCGCGAGGTGCGCCGCGTCTATGCCTGCGTCGCGTGGGGCCACTTCGCGAAAAGCCCGGTGGAGATCGAGGCGCCGATCGCGCGGCAGACCGAGGATCGCAAGCGGATGACCGTGCGCGCGGGGGGCCGCCACGCGGTGACCCACGTGACGGTCGTGGCCCGCTTCGCCCTCGTCGACCTGTTGCGCGTGCGGCTCGGCACCGGGCGCACGCACCAGATCCGCGTCCACCTCGCCCACGTCGGCCATCCGGTGGTCGGTGATCGCGACTACGCATTCGGCGGTAGCCGGCGGGTCACGCCGTCGGATCGGCGCGCCGCGGAGCGTCTCGAAGCGCTCGCGCCGCGCCAGCTGTTGCACGCCGCCGAGCTGTCGTTCGCCCATCCTGTCAGCGGCGCTGCGATTACGCTGCGCTCGGAATGGCCCGATGACCTGCGGTCCGCGCTGGTGGAGGCGGCGGCTGATCCGGAATTGCTTGCTGAACGCAACCCCTTGCAGTATCTTCGCTTCGCCGCCTCGGATGGCTGACGTCACCGTAGTTCGCTTGCTGGTGTTCCGGGTGGGGCCGCTCGCCTGCGCCGCCGCGGCGGAGGCGGTGCGCGAGATCCTCCCCCGGCTGCCGACGATCCGCATCCCCGGAGCTCCGCCCGTCGTGGCGGGCCTGGTCAACGTGCGCGGGGGTCTGGTGACGGTGGTGGAGGGGTGGCGGGCGCTCGGCCAGCCGGATCCCGGCGAGGGGCAGGGCGGGACGACGGTGCTGCTCGAGGTCGGCCCCCAACGGCGGCCGCTCGGACTCACCGTCGATGAAGTGCTGGATCTCCTCGCGATACCGGGCGATCAACTCGAGGGACGGCAAACCCTCCCCGGTCTCGATGCGAAACTGGTGAGCGCCGTTGGCCGCCGGGGGGAGCGGGTGTTTGTCGTCCTGGATACGGAGGCTTTGCTGGCCCCCATTCTGTCTTCCTAGGGAGGGTCTGTGAGCCACTCTGTTCTCGTCTGCGACGATGCGATTTTCATGCGGACGATGATCAGCGACATCCTGGCGCAAGCCGGCTTCGAGATCGTTGGCGAGGCCGAGACCGGCGCACAGGCGGTGGAGAAGTACCGGCAGCTCAAGCCGGATCTGGTGACGATGGACATCGTAATGCCGGACATGGGCGGGATCGATGCGGTGCGCGAGATCGTGAAGCACGATCCCGACGCCAACATCCTGATGTGCAGTGCCATGGGCCAGCAGGCCCTGGTGGTCGAGGCGATCCAGGCCGGCGCGAAGGACTTCGTCGTCAAGCCGTTCCAGCCTTCGCGCGTGCTGGAAGCCGTCCAGCGCGTTCTCGGCTGACATGGACCTGTCGCAGTATGCGGAGCTGTTCCTGGCCGAGAGCCGGGAGCACTTGAGCGCGTGCAACCATCTGTTGCTCCAATGGGAGCGCGCGCCGACATCGTCCGAGCCGGTGGGCGGCCTGTTCCGGGCGGTGCATACGGTGAAGGGGATGGCGGCCACCATGGGGTACGCCCGGGTGGCCGATCTCGCGCACCGGATGGAGAACTTGCTCGACCGGTTGCGCAAGAGCGGGGGGAAGCCGAGCAGCCACGTACTGCAGCTGCTGTTCCGCGCGACCGATCTTCTGGAAAAGACGATCGATCTCGCGG
>JBOHSO010000415.1:0-8510 GCA_050921685.1 Gemmatimonadales bacterium | reverse complement strand
CCGCAGCAGGAATACATCCAGGTCAACACCAAGGACATCCTGTTCGTCTGCGGCGGGGCGTTCGACGGCCTCGAGAAGATCATCGAGGCCCGTACCGGACGGCGGCGCATCGGCTTCACCAAGGAGGACATCGAGGCGGGCGTCGTGGAGAAGGTGAAGCGGAACCCGTTCACCGACGTCGAGCCCGACGACCTGCTGCGCTACGGCCTGATCCCGGAGCTGGTGGGCCGTCTGCCCGTGGTGGTGCCGCTCGACGCGCTGGACGAGGACGCCCTGGTGCGCATCCTGGTCGAGCCGAAGAACGCGCTCAGCAAGCAGTACCACAAACTGTTCGAGCTGGAGTCGGTGCGCCTCACCATCGAGAAAGACGCGCTGCGCGAGATCGCCCGCAAAGCGCTGAAGCGTGGCACCGGCGCCCGCGGCCTGCGCGCCATCCTCGAAGAGATGATGACCGACATCATGTTCGACCTGCCGAGCCGCGACGACGTACGCGAGGTCGCGGTCACCGCCGAGACCGTTACCGAAGGCCGTCCGCCGCTCCTCGTCACCGAGCGGGCGCGCCACAAGAAAGAAGCCTGACCGCCACCGATCCCCGCTTCGTCGGCTCCTTCCCCCGCGGCGACGCCTCGCTCGATCCCCCGCTTCCCGAAATCGCGTTCGTCGGCCGCTCCAACGTCGGCAAATCGAGTCTCCTGAATGCCCTGATCGGCCGCCGCCTGGCCCGCGTCTCGGCGACACCCGGGAAGACCCGGGCCCTGAACGTCTATCTGATCCCGGGCGATTACTACCTGCTCGATCTCCCCGGCTACGGCTACGCCCGCGCCTCCAAACCCGAACGGGCCGCGCACCGCCACCTGCTGCGGCACGCGCTGGCGCGCCCGCGGCTCGCCGGCGTGACGTGGCTGCTCGATATCCGGCACGATCCCTCGGACGGCGACCGCGCGATGCAGGACCTGTTCGCCGCGGCGCGGACGCCGGTGCTCGCCGCCGTGACGAAGAGCGACAAGCTGCCGCGCGGGCGGCGCCTGGCCCGGGAGCGCGCGCTGCTGGCTGCATTGGGGCTGGATCCCGACCAGCTGGTCGTCACCAGCGCCCGGACGGGCGACGGGATCGCCGACCTCCGAGCGGCCCTCGCCGCCCTGCTGCGGACGGCGCGGCCATGATCCGCGTGGCCTTCGTGAGCCATCACCCCCACCTGCAGATGGGGGGACAGCGGAGCATGGCTTTGTTGATCGAGCACCTGGATCGTCGGATCGTCGAGCCGCTCGCGATCTGCCCCGGCCCCGGCGAGCTCACCGACCACCTGACCGCGCTCGACTGCCCGGTGGTGCACATCCCGCTGCACCACATCAAACCACGCACCGTGCGCGCCGTCTGGCGATCGAGCCGGCGGATCCGCGCGCTGCTGCGCGAGCGGGCCATCGACATCATCGCCCCCGACGCGCCGCGCGATGCGCTCACCTGCGGCCTCGCCAAGCTCGGCACGTCGACCAGGATGGTCTGGTTCGTGCGGCTCACTGCCCCCCACAACCTCGACCCGATCCTGGAACGGCTGGCCGACGCGATGATCGGCGTCTCCGCCGATACCCGCAAGCGCTTCTCCGCCTCCCGACGGGTGTCCGCGCGCTACCGCACCATCTTCGACGGCGTGGACCTGCGATGGTTCCGTCCAGCCGAAGATCGGGTCGCCCGGCGTCGCGCCCTCGGGCTTCCGGAGGACCGGTTCCTGCTGGTGTTCGTCGGACAAGTGAAGGAAGCGAAGGGAATCCTCGACGTCGTGGAGGCCATGGCGCTGCTGCGCGCCGACCGGCCCCCGGGAAGCGGACCGCTGCTGCTGGTGATCGGAACCCCGGTCCCGGCGGCCATCCTCGACGAGATTGCGCGTCGCACGCGCGCGGGCGGCATCGACCAGGATGTCCGCGTCCTCCCTCAGCAATCCGCCATCCACCACTGGATACAAGCCGCCGACGTGCTCGTCAGCGGATCGCACCAGGACACCGAAGGGCTGTCGCGCGTCCTGTTCGAGGCGATGGCGTGCGGCACCGTGCCGGTGGCGACCGACATCCGCGGCAACCGGGACGCCCTGAGCCCCGAGACGGGCATCCTCGTGCCCGAGCGGTCCCCGGCGGCGATCGCCGGCGCGGTGGGCGACCTGATGGCGTCCTCCGACCGACTGGCGGCCCTGCGAGCGGCAGGGGTGCGCCGAGCCCGTGAGCTGTTCGACATCCGCCTGCACGCACGAAGGGTGGAGGCGTTCTACCTCGAACTGCTGGGAAGGCGCCCCGCGTAGACCGCTCCTCTTGCGCGGCCGCTCGGGGACGTCGAGCTTCCGCGCACGGGAGGCAGGAGAGGCCGATGAATCGCGGGACCAAAAGCGGACGGCGCCCCCGAGAGTGGGCGCTCGGCACGGTGGCGACGCTCTGGCTCGTCGCGTCCTGCTCCCCACCCCCGCGCCTCGTCGGACAGGACCGGCCCTCGAGCTCGCCTGCGGACAGCGTTCCGGCGGGCTTCGGCACGCTGCGCCGCGACGATATCGTGCTGCGCTTCGCCACCAACCAGCTGCAGCTTCAGATCCTGCCCCTCGACGAGCGAGTGATCCGGCTGCTCGCGCCCGACACCTACCGTTCCCTGGTACAGTTGCTCGATAGCCGGCGCGCCGAGATCACCGCCGCGGCGCAGCGGGCGGGGTTGCAGGGCCCGACCCTCGTCCTGGTCACCTTCTTCGGTCAGGCACCCGACGCGCGCTTTACAGCCGAAGACGTGCAGCTCCAGGCTCGGGGCCGCCAGTTTCGCCCGCAAGCCATCGTGCCGCTGTCGGCGACGTGGAATACGTTGCAGCTCGACCTGCGGCAGCAGGCGGTGGCGATCTATCTCTTCGACGAGGGGATCAGCTGGTACGAGAACGTGAGCGCCAGCTATCAGGGGTCGCCCGCTGGGGAGTGGAGCCGCTCGCTGCGCGTGCTCCAGGAAGAGCGCGCCCGGGTGCGCGCCCGGGCCCAGTCCCAGCCGACACCGCCGAATCCGTAGTCAGGGCGACCTGGCCGTCGAGGTCGGCGCTCCAGCGCACCCGGTCGTCCACACACAACACCCCCATCCCCTCGAGCTGCGGCGCCAATGCCAATGCGCTGTCGCAGCCCAACACGAAGAACGCGGTGGCCCAGGCGTCCGCGGCGAGACCGTCTCGCGCCACGGCCGTGACCGAGCGCGCCCGCGCGGCCGGCTGGCCGGTCCGCGGGTCCAGGATGGGCGCGACCTGTGCCGCCGGCGACGCGGTGCTCACCGACCAGATCCCGGGCCGGAGCTGGATCACGGCGATGGCGCGCAGCGAGTTGTCTGGATCGGCGACGCCGACCTGGCGCCCGGCCCCCGCGCCGGCCCCCGGTGCGGGGGTCTCCGGAGTCATGATGAGATACTGTCCGCCGAAGTCCAGCACCGCGCTGTCGGCGGTGGCGCGCAGGGCCAGCAGCGCGCGGTCCAGGGCGTACCCCTTGGCGATCTCGCGGAAATCGAGCGTGAGGCCGCGGCGCAACCCGACCGTGCCGCGCGCCGAGTCGAAGGCGACGCCGCGCCAATTGCGTTGCGTCGGATCGAACGCGCCGTTGGAGCGCCGGGCGACCCGCAACGCCGCGTCGAGCACGGCGGCGAACGCGCGTGAGACGGGGCGTCCGTACCCGCGACGATTGACGATCGAGACCTCGGAGGCGTCCCGATCGAGCGTGAGGAGCGAATCCACCAGCCGGACCGAATCGAAGGCCGCGTGGACGGCCCGCGCCAGGCGATTGGAATCACGGCCCCAGGCCGCCACGGAAAACGTCGTCCCCATGGCGTCCCCCACGCGCGCGACGGTCGGGAGCGGCACCTCGCGACGGCAAGCGGGAAGGAGCACTGCCAGGGCGACAAGGCCGCCCGCCATCGGACTACGCGCCAACCGGATAGACCTCTCGAACGTGCGGCGGTCGCCGCCCCGACACCAACATAGCGGTCGACAGGGCGTCCGCCGTGGCGCACGAAGAGGCGACGACCGTCGTCTGCCGCAGCGCATCGGCAGGCCAGCCGGAGGCGGGGTTCATGACGTGCCCCGAATGCGTGTTGGCCGACGTGGCCAGCGCGGCGTCCCTGAGCCGGGTCGCGGCCAGAACCCTGCCCGGACGGTGCGGATCGGCGATCTCGACGAGCCACCCGGATTCGCCAGGGGGGGCGCCGATGGCGGCGCAGTCACCGCTCACGTCGAGGAAGGCGCTCCGGACCCCGTGCGACCGCAACACCGCCATCGCCCGATCAATGCCGTAACCGACGCCGATCCCGCCCAGATCGAGCTGGGTATGGGCGTTGGGCAAGTGCGCCCGCTCGCCCTCCAGACGGATCACCGCCGTGGCGACGGCCTCCCGTGCTTCGGCGATCTCGGCCGCACTCGGCTCCGTGCGGCGCGGTCGATGGAAGCCCCATGCCCGCATCAGCGGCTCGACCGCGATGTCGAACGCCCCGTGGGTCGCCTCCCGGAAGCCCTGGGCCAGCTTCACCACCGCCCGGAGGTCCTCGTCGACCGGCTGCGCCCGCCCACCCGCGTGACGGTTGAGCTCGCTCAGATCACTCGCATCGTCGAATCGCGACAGCTTCGTCTCGACGCGTCGCAGCTCGGCGAGGGCGGCGGCGCAGGCGGCCAACCCAATGGCCTCGGATGCGGCAACCACCATCACGTGGACCGGCTGGCCCATGGCCCACGACCACCGCTCCACGAACTGATCGTGCGCGGGTTGCGGGAGCGAGCGGGGCAGTCCACCGAGTCCGCCGACCAGCCCGGCGCCCAGCACCTCGACGAAGTGGCGACGGTTCATGGCGAATCCGGGACCACCCGCGCAAGATCGCGGAGGATCAGCCACGACTGGACGTAGAAGGTCACGGCGAGCAATGCGCTCGAGGCCTCGAGCAGCCAGCTGAAGTGGGGATGGGCGTAGCGCAACAACCACATGGCGCAGAACGACACGAGCAGAGCCCCGAACGGCTCGGCAATGAGCCAGCGTCTCCATCGCTCGCCCGGCCACGCGCACAGCGCCAGCCCCAGGCCGCTGATCCCGAACATCACCGCCATGCTCAACAAGTGCGTGTGAGTGATGGTCAGCATTTCCGCCAGCGATTTCGAGAACTGCATGGCGGCTTCGCTCGCCTCGGGGCTGGTCCCGCGGTAGCGCCCCGCCACGCCGTGCGGAACGAGGCGGGTCGTGTGCCACACGAACACCAGCGACGTCGTGTACCCCACCACCTGGACGATGGTGATCCAGCGCCCCAGCGTCCGCAGCGGGGGCGGGAGGGCCCCCCAGGTGACGCGGCGGGCTGGGTCGGTCATTCGATGACCCCGGTCCGATGCCAGGTCGTCAGCTCGGTCACAATCTGGCGCACCGCGAGCGTGACGGCGTTTACGCTGATGGTGGCCCCTGAGATGCTGCGGATGTCCCGGCCCACCTGAAGAGGATCGGAGGATGCCTTGCCACGGAACTGGCGCCGCCAGGCGTCATAGGCCACCTCGCCGCCGTAGGGCTCGCGATACACCAGGATGTCGATGTCCTTGATCCGGTCGGCCGCATCGATCGCCACGAGAACCGTGATGGCCTGGTCCTTCCCCTTGACGTCCCGCACCTGGGCGAAGCCGAGGAGTGAGTCTCCGCGCGACACACGCAGCACGTCGCGACCGTCGACGGTGAGGGTATCGACCTGGGCGACCGGGCCGAACAACCGGGCGATCGACCCGGCGACCTTCCCGGCCCTGGCTTGGGCGTCGAGGCGCGGGCTACCGACGATCGCACCCGCGACCACGGCCAGCCAGAATCCCCGGCCCACGCGACGCATCTCAGAGACGCGCGTCAGAATTGATAGCCGATGCCCAGGCTCAGCACTGCGCCCTCGCCCACGCCCGCGGTGTTGCGCAGCAGCTGGTAGTCCCCCTTGAAGACCGCGTTGGAGGTCGGCTTGTAGGACAGACCGAATGTGGTGATCCGCCGCGCGAGCGTTGGGTCGCGCGGCGTGCCCGTGGGCACGCCGGCGTGCGTGTCGAACCGCTCGTGACGGACGAACGTATTGAGCCGTTGCGTCAAGCTCGGGGTGAGCCGCCGCAAAACGTCGTAGGCGGCCTCCACGTAGCCCCCCGTGATGCGACTGCCGACCGACGTCGCGTAGCGCGCGTTGATCGCCGCTGCGTCCGGTACGCCGATGGTCGCCACGACCACTCGCAGCGCGAGGCCTTCCAGGTCATAGCGCGCGTCGGCCGAGAGCAGGGTGATCGGGGCCGCGAACGACCCGCTGCCCAGCACCGAGTCCGCGTTCGCGGTGCCGCCATACCAGAACGAGGCGCCGATCCGTAGCCCGGGACGCACCCACTCGAGCCGGCCGGTCAGCGACGGGTTGGCGAAGCTCGCTTCCCGGCCTTCCTGCCGTCCGCCACGAATGCCTTCCGCGGCGCTGAATCCCTCGGCCCGCAGCCCGTTCACGAGGTAGGTGCGATAGCTCAATCCGTCCACGCCGGGGATGCTCCCCAGCACGCCCACCCCGATCTCGCGCCACGTCGTCGGCAGGACATCGTGATCGAAGGCCGGTCGGGCGACCCCGTTGAAGGTAGGAGGCTCATGGATCTCGTTGATGATCCCGACGGGAGGCAGCATCAGGCCCGACCGCAGGGTCAGGCGGTCCGACACGCGGTAGTCCAGGAAAGCCTGCTCGAGGGCCACCTCGCCGCCCGGGGTTGCCCCCTCGATCTTCGTGTCTTCGAGCTCGAGCTCGGAGCGGAAGGTCAAGCGATCAGTGAACGTGTGCGCCAGGTAGACGATGAACCGCTTCACGTTCACCACGGCTGGGGTGTTGGGTCCGGTCTGATTCGTGAAATGCACCTCGCCGTACCCGCCGACGGTCGTCGATTCCTGGGCGCTGGCCGGCGCGGTGACGCACAGCAGTACCAGCACTACGCTCACGCTGCTACGTCTCATGGGCTCCGTACCTCCCTCGCCAGGATGGAATCAGTTGAGCGTCATTCTCCAAGAGGAGCAGCCCTACGTGACCTAGTTGAGAAACATTCTCAACTAGGTCTATTGAATCTAGAACTCCGATTTTTCATGGTCAAGCGCGTCCCCTACCTTATTCCACGTGTCGTCCTTTCCGTTCCCCATCGTTCTCGCCCTGCTCGCCGGTAGCATCACGCTCGCGGTGTGGGCCGTACGCCGGGTGCAGCTGCGGGTGCGTGCACTGGAACGGGAGCGCCAACGTAGTGCCGATGAGCTCAACCGCCGCCTCTCCGAACTGTTCTGGCTGCAGGAGCTGTCCTACGTCCTTTCGGAGTCGATCAAGCTCGAACGCATCGTCGAGCAGGTGGTGCGGTACGCGATGCGGTTCATCGACGCGCGCGGCGCCCTGGTGGCATTGGCAGGGGAAAACGCGGACGACCCGCTCACCATCGCCGCGGCGGAAGGCTCGCTCGCCGCTCTGAAGGGAACCACGCTGCCGGCCGACGACCCCGGACTGGTGGCGCGCTCGGCCCGGAGCGAGCGGCTCGAGCTGATCCGGAACAGCGAAACGGGCGCGCAGCTGGCCGCCGGCTTCGCCGCGGAGTCGGCCGCCGCGGTGCCGCTGCGCGCCCACGGCGTCGTGATCGGCTCGCTCGTGGTGACCGAGGCACGCGGCGGCGCCCTGGCACCCGACGATGTCCGACTGCTGTCCACGGTGGCCACGCACGCCGCCGTCGCACTCGCCAACGGCCGCTTCTTCGACCTCGTGCGGCGCGGGAAGGAGCAATGGGAGACGACCTTCGACGCGCTATCCGAAGGACTCGCCGTGGTGGACGACGCTGGACGGGTGCGCCGCGCCAATCGATCCCTCGCCGTGATGCTCGGCCAGCCCCTGCCCGGCGTCATCGGCCAAGATCTCGCCCTCGCCCTGCTGGGCCGGGCCGATGCGCTCGACGAGCTGCTCGCGGCGGCGCGCCGGGAAGAGCGCCCGCCGCCCGTGGTGGAGCGGGCCCAAAGCCGCACCTTCCGGGTCAACGCGGCCCGCGTGCCGGGCGGCACACCCGACCAGGCGGCCGTCGTGCTGGTGCAGGACGTTACCGAGCAGCAGGCGATGGAAGCCCAGCTGATCCAGAGCGAGAAGCTCGCCACCGTCGGTCAGCTGGTTTCGGGCGTGGCGCACGAGCTGAACAACCCCCTCACCTCGATCGCCGGCCTGTCCGAGTTCCTGCTGGAGCAGAAGGAGCTCGGCGCGGGCGACCGGGGCCACCTCAAGGTGATCCACGAGCAGGCCGAGCGCGCAGGCCGTATCGTGCGCAACCTGCTCACCTTCGCCCGGAAGGGACCGACCGAGCGCGCCCGGCTCGACCTGAACGACCTGGTGCAGCGGACGCTGCTGCTGGTGAGCTACGATCTGCGGCTGCGCAACGTGGAGACGGAGACGGTGCTCCCCGACGAGCTCCCTGAGGTGATCGGCGACCGCCACGCGCTCCAGCAGGTCGTGCTGAACCTGCTCACCAACGC
>JBOHSO010000414.1:0-10544 GCA_050921685.1 Gemmatimonadales bacterium | reverse complement strand
TCGCCCGAGCGGTCCGTGGCGACGGCGCCGCGATGAGCCACCCGGGCGAGCGCCTGAAGGGCGTACCGCAGGATCGTCGTCGAGCGCACCCCCGACGCCTGCGCCACGAACCCGACGCCGCACGCGTCGCGCTCGCGCCACGGGTCGGAACGGCCATCGCCCGGCCGCCCCGAGGCAGCGTGGCGATGCGGTAGCATCCGGTCGACATGTCCCCCAGTTCCCAAGCCTCCCCAGCATACTCTAACATTAGCGAAGCACAACATGGCCTGTGCTTGCATTAGCAAATCTAATTAGATAACTTCGCCGCGATGACCCTGGAAACCCTCAGGCTCTATGCCGAGCTGGTGCGGCTGCGGAGCTACTCGCGGGCGGCGGAGCACCACCAGGTCTCCCAGTCGGCGGCGAGCCAGGCGATCCGCAAGCTGGAAGACGAACTGGGGGCGACGCTGATCGATCGCTCGCAGCGACCCTTGGTCCTGACCTCGCAGGGCCAGGCGTTCCACAAAGCCTGCCTGGGAGTGCTGGCGGCGTGGGAGCAGGCGCGCGCCGCGGTCTCGGCAGCCGAGACGCGCATAGCCGGCACCGTGCGGTTAGCGGCGATCTACTCGGTGGGAGTCTATGAAGTCAGCCGCTACCTTCAGGGGTTCGCCTCGGCCTATCCCGAAGCCACGGTGCGGCTCGAATGCCACCATTCCCACAAAGTCCTGGGGGCGGTGCTAGCAGGAGACGCGGACGTCGGCATCCTCTCATTCCCCCCGCACGACCCCGAGCTCACGGTCATCGGCCTAAAGTCCGAGCCCATGGTGCTGGTTTGTCATCCGCATCACCGGCTGGCGCGGCGGAAGGTGATCAAACCTTCCGACCTTCGGGGCGAGGGGTTTGTGGCGTTCGAGCCGGCGCTCATGATCCGGAAGGCGATTGACCGGGCGCTCCGGCATCACGGGGCGCAGATCCAAGTGATCCTCGAGTTCGACAACATCGACACCATCAAGCAGGCGGTCGTGGGCGGGCAGGGAGTCAGCATCCTCCCGCGGCCGACGATTCAGGCCGAGGTGGAGCTGGGAACGTTGGTGGCGATCCCCATCGGGATCCCTGATCTGGTGCGGCCACTCGGCATCATTCACGCCCGTCACCGGCCGCTGAGCCCGACGGTGCAACGCTTTATTGAGGTAGTGCGTGGAAGCGAGGGGACCAAGCCCAGCAAAGGACGGCGAGTGCGGCGGCGGGCGGCCTAGTCTCGCCTGCTCCGTGCTTGTGGCCAACGCGATCGTGGCCGGCCCCGAGGTATCGAGCCCGCCCACTGAAGCCGCTGCTGCCCACGGCGCGGTGGAGCAGGCGCGGTGTGAGGCGTAGGCGTTGGTGAAGGGACTCAGGTGACTATACCTTCCTCGCGTGCGCGTACTCCTGCTGCTGCTGCTCCAGGGAGCCCCCGCCCCCGGGACGTCATTCGGGGTGGAGTTCCAACCTCCCTCCGGCTGGCTCCCGGTCGAGGCGCCACCGCTGCGCGCCTTCGCCCCGCCGCTGCCTGGTGGCCAGTTGCTCCTGCTCACCGTCTGGCCGGCTGAACGACTCGCGTCGCCGGGCGAATTCGCCGCCTGGTTTGCGCGCAGGCTGACCGGTCCCGGCGAAACGGTGTTGCAGCAGAACGGACCAGACCGCCTCTCCGCGAACGGGCTCGAAGCCCTGACGGCCACGCAGCGCGTGAGGATCCCGCAAGGCGGCCAGATCGTGCGCGTGGTCTATGGAATCTCGGCCGGCGACCGGGTTGCCCTCGCCATGCTGACGAGCAACCAGGACCAGCTGATCACGCGCTACGCCGAGCCGGCCCGCACGTTCTTCGAGAGCGTACGATTTCCGGCGCCGGGACCACCCATGGTGGACAGTTCCGTTCGGGGTCCACCGGTCGCGGGAGCGGATCGCACGCGGATTCCGGGGGCGGGCTTCGAGGGAGATCAGCCACGCGGCCTGTTCTACCGTCTGCAGGTCGGACTCGGCACCACGCAGATGGAGACACGGGTCCTCATCTTCCTTCCCCAACGTGTGCTCCGGGTCTATCCGTTCGGCGACGGCAACACCATCGACCTGGCGCGATGCAACCCCGATACGTGTGGCAGCTACCACCTCGACGGCGACGGGCTGTCGGTCCGTTGGGACAACGGCGACACGCGGCGCCTGAGCTTTGCACGGGCGGGGCCAGGATTCACCTTGGACGGCGATGCCTACCGGCCCGCGCGCGCCGTCGGTGCAGCCGAGGCGGTGGGTGACTGGATGAAGCCGGGGGACGCGGGCAACCCGTTCACGACCGCGCTGCGGTTACGGGGCGACGGCAGCTTCGAGTGGGGTGGCGGCAGTACCGCGACCACGCTGCGCGGCCGCTACGAGCTTCGGGGGCTGACGCTCGTACTCCACTTCACGGACGGCTCGACCAAGGAATACACGCTGTTCGCGGCCGGCCGCACGTTGCCCCTGGGACTCATCAGCTTCGACGGCGACGTGTACTCGCGGCGATAGAAGCACAAGCGCAGCGGCGCGATGATGCGGGCCTTGGCCACGACGCCCGACGTGCGTCGGGATGAGGTGCCGCTGGAGGAGGACCCACGACCCGCCTCCCGCATCAAGGGTGCCGAGAAACGCAATCCTGTCTCTTTTTCTTCCTTGTAGCGTTGCCCGTGCGAGCTCGCCCGCCGTCCAGCGTCGCGTCATGGGGTCACGGCGAGCGCGTAGCCCGTGAGCGAGGCGCGCAGCGCGTTCTGGCGATCCGCCACCTCGAGCACGTTGGCGGCGTAGCCGTCGGCGCCGCGCACGTCGGGCACGTGCAGTGTGACCACGGCGCCGTTTCCAAGCACCCCCACCACGGCCCCAACAACCGTCGAGCCGTCCACGCGCCGCGTAAACAGCCGCAGGGACGCGTTGACGGCCGTCGCGCTGTCGATCGGCGGGCCGCTCAGCTGGAACGTCATGGCGCCGTCATCGACGTGCGGCGTGGTCAGACGCAGGATCAGCGTGCCGGGCCGCGGGGCGCCGGCGATCGAGTCGTCCGAGCAGGCCGCGCCCAGCGACAGGGCGGCCACCATCGCGAAGACCCAGGGCGAGCGGTTCATCGATCACTCCCTGGCCGCCGTTGGGCCGCGGCAGCGCCCGGTAGGCCGCCCACCGCTCTGAGGTACGCCTGGACGTCGCCGACGTCCTAGCGACCGTTGTGGTTGCCCAGCGCGTCGAGGTACTGCACGTCCGCGGCGCTCAAGGCGCCCGCGCCCAACAGGCTCGCGGCGGCGACATCGGGCGTCAACGGCGGCGCCACGTATCCCACCGGATGCCCGCGCTGTCCCACGCCCGCCGGGTTCACCTCGATCAGCCGGCCGATCCGCAGCTCGGTGGCGAACAGCCGCGCCACAGTGGCGCCCGTCCCGTCGCGCCCGAACGCCACCGCCTGTGGGGCGTCGGGCCCCACCGCGAACGGATCGGCCACCAACGTCCCCGTGGGATCGAACAGCGTGATGCGCCCGGCGGCGGGGCTCGGCGCGTAGATGTTGCCGGCCACATCGAACGCGAACCCCCAGATCACGAACGCGGGGGTGAACACCCGCTGAGGCTGGCCGTTGACCAGCTTCCAGATCTCGGTGCCGTTGGAGAAGTACGGCTCGCCCGACGGACCGATGGCCAGCGGGCCTGGTCCGGAGCCGCCGACCATGATGGCGTCGAACCGTGCCTCGAATTGACCCGTCGCGCTGTAGCGCCGCAGCGAACGATCGGAGACGTCGGTTAGCCAGATGCGGCCGTCCGGCCCCACGGCGATCCAGAACGGGATTCCCGCGTCGGTGATGAAACGCGTCGCCTGGCCGTCCGATGTGACGCGGTAGACGGCCCTGTCCTCGGACGCCACCAGCAGGTGGCCGAACGCGTCGAACGCGATGCCCAGCGGGCTCTGGATCGCGGCCGCGAAGGTCGTCGCCACGCCCTGGCCGGTGACGCGCACGACGCGATTCCCCGCCAGGTCGCCGACGAACAGGTCCCCCGTGTTTCCGACGGCGAGTCCCAGGGGGCGGCCGAGGCCTTCGGCGCGCACCGCGATCGGGTCGCCAGGTCCCGCTGGAATCGAGCGAACGTGGAACGTATAGGGGAACGGGTTGCCAGGGCCCACGACATTGGCGACGGTCGCGTAGTACGTGCCGGTCGTGGTGATCGTGTACTGGAGGCGACTGTCGCGTCCGTCGGCGTCGTCGTTGAAAGCGAGCTGTGTCGTGCCGTCGCTCGCGTAGAGGGCGATGACGGGGTCGACCAGTAATCCGAGCGCCGCCGCGTCGACGTCGAGCTCGACAGTCGTCCCCGCCTGGGCCGTGAAGGCCCAGTAGTCCACGTCCCCCGTCGGGCGGTCGTCCTGCGAGCATATCTCGCCCGAGCCAGAGGCGCCGATCGTGATCGGTGTCGCCGTACCCGGAGTGTCGTTCGGCTCCTGCTCCGTCCCCACCGCGGCGCAGGTGACCGTTCCGAAGTTGATCGCGTACGTAAGTGCCGGGCTTCCCACAGCCCCGAACGCGCGAATCACCACGTAGTAGCGGCCGTTGGTGGGCACGAGATACGAAATACGGCTGTCGAACCCGTCGAAATCGTCGTTGAATGCCAGCTGCGTTCGGCCGTCGGGCGCGATGAGCAAGAGCGTCGCGTCGAGGGGCGACCCGATCTGCGCCGCATCCACGTCCACGCTGAGAAACTGCCCGGCCGTGAGGTCCACGAACCAGGTGTCGACGTCCCCCGCCGGATTCACAACGCCGGTGGCCCGGTCGACGAGCGCTACGCTGTCGGCGGTCTGCACGCTGTCGTTGGGCTCGCTCTCGCCGATCGTCGCCCTGAGGTCGGCGGCGCGGCGCGCCGACAGCGGCCGGACGATGGGAGCATCGCGGAGCCGCCGGACCTCCTCGCGCCACGAGCCGAGCGTGGGCGTTTGCGCCAGTGCCGGTGCGGCAGCGGACAACGCGAGCAAAACCAGGATCCAGCATCTCGTGGGCATAGGCCCTCTGAGTGAGCGCTAGGACGACGGATGAACGACGCCTTGTAACAGGTAGCGTAGCCCTGCGGGCGCGCGTGGGCTTGAAGGAACCGCGCAGGAGTCGTTGTAGGAGTCTGCTGGTGCTAGTGCTCTCCGCGCCGGCGCACGAGCGCGCCCGGCGTGACGCCGTACGCTCGCTTGAAGAGGCGCGTCAAGTGCGCCTGGTCGGCGAACCCCGTGCGCTGGGCGATATCGGAGAGGCTGGCACCGGGCAGCTCGAGCAGTCGCCGCGCGCGCTCGAGGCGAAGCTGCAACAGGAACTGGTGTGGCGCGCGGCCCATCGTCTCCTTGAAGGCGCGGGCGAAGTGCGCCGGCGACAGACCGGCCTCGTGAGCCAGCATCTGGATCGACAGCCTGGCATCCAATTGCGCGTCGATCAGCTCAAGCACCCGGCGCTTGTCCGTCGCCGAGAGCCCGCCGCGCACGCGATGCGGACGGGGTTGCTCCACGCCTGCATGGCGCACCAGCAGATGGCCGAGCGCGGTGGTGACCGCCTCGACAACGGCCAGTCCACCAGGATTGCGGCCGTCCGCTTCGTGCCTGAGCGCCATCATCAGATGGACGATTTGTGGCGACGCGATAGCGTACGTGCGGCGCAAGCGCACCGGCTGGACGTCCTCCGGCGACCTGCTCGTCAGCCGACCGAGGTACAGCGGGTCGATCGACACCCGGAGATACGACAGGGTGCTCTTCAAACGCAGCGTGACCGGATTCGCGCTCGGACTCACCCAGATCGTCTGCGGCGGGACCGTGTACTGCTTGAACCCGTCCGGTTCCTTGATCTCGAGCGTCAGCGGCGTGGAATCGACGTTGAGCGACAAGTAGTGCTGATCCCCGACCACGTCGTCCACGGCCGCTACGTCGTTCTTCCCGGCCTCGACCAGCACGCCGGGCCAATCCAGGGCCTGGCTGGCGATCATGCCCGGTCGGCTCTCGCGCCGCGCCAGGCGACCAGCGGAGACGATGGACTGTAACAGGATGCTTTCGGTGGACACCCGGGACGCGGCCACTGAAGCAGGAGTGGCCGAGGGTGTGGGCACGCTCTGGTCAAGACCGGGCACCGGAAGCTCCGTACCATGGAAGGAAGGTCATGTGAGAACGCCATAGAACGTCATGAGGTTCCCGGTGGACCACGAGGGGGTCTACGCGGAGATCCTCACGAGATCCTGACAGAGGCGCAGCGCGACACCCTTGGTCGTGGGGCAGGATCGTTCAATGGCACGCGCTCGCTCCGATCAAGACCGTGCGGTGGGTCGACCGTACGTTCATCGCATCACCATCACACTTGGAGACGCACATGTTAACGCGTACGACTAGACTCGCCATCGCCACGCTGAGCGGAGTCCTGATGGCATGCGGCGGCGGCTACGGCACGACCGCGCCGCCCCCAGCGGATGGCAACACGGTAGCCGCCACGCCCTCCCTGACGTTCACGCCGGCCACGCTCTCCGTGAGTGCGGGCGCAGCGGTCACATTTGCCTTCGGCTCGGTACCGCACAACGTCTTCTTCACACCGCAGGCCGGCGCGCCGGCCGACATCGCCGGCAGCAACGCGAACGTGTCCATCGCGCGGACGTTCGCGATCGCAGGCACCTACGAGTACACCTGTGACATCCACCCGTCGATGCACGGGACGGTGGTGGTTCGCTGAGTCGCGGCCGCAGCACCCGCGGCAGCTGACGCAACGTCGCCGGCGCTGCGAGTCGCCGTGCCGGTTAGCCGAACACCGCGTCGGGATCGTAAACGGCGGCAGGGCTACCCGGTGCGCGACGTGATGGAAGCCGGGGGCTGGAGGAACGAGGAGACGCTATTGCGTTCCTACCAGCAGCCCGACGCCGAGCCTGTGCGGCAGGTCGTGTTGCACCCGACGCAGCGGATTGTGAGCCGCTGAGACCGGGTAGGTATATTGAAGCGGAAGGTGTCCAATGAAGTACAAGATCGCGTTACAGAAATCGGATGAAGGCTACAGCGTTTCGGTTCCGGGTCTCCCCGGCTGTTGGTCGCAGGGAGCGACGGAAGAAGAGGCGCTGGAGAACATCCGGGACGCCATTGGCGAGTACCTCGCCGCCCGTGAAGATCTGCTGCGCGGCACGGTGGTCCGCGAAGTCGACGTCACGGGCTGAGCGGTGCCGAAGGTTCCGGGCGTCAACCACCTGGACGCGGTGCGGGCACTTGAGAAGGCGGGATTCGGAGTCGTGCGACAGGGGAAGCACATCGTGATGAAACCGAAGGCGTGCGCATCCTGACGATCCCGCGCCACAATCCTGTCAACGCGTTCACGATGGGCGGCATCGTTCGGGACGCGGGGCTGACGGTCGAGGAGTTTCGCAAGCTGCTGTAGCAGGATCGGGTCGTCGGCCGCTGAGTCAACAGAGGCAGGATTCGACGCGTGAGTCGCGAGTGAACTCGCGGCTCGGCTAGCTACCCGTAAACGGGCATTACCCGCTTCAGCGGGGGTTCAGCCGAGTCGCGGCTCTTAGCCGCGAAAGGCGGCGACTCACAACAAAGCTCACACCCCGGGGCGCAGGGAAGAAAAAGCCCCACAGCAGAAGTCGCTGCAGGGCTTGATCTTCACTCAGTCGGGACGGCGGGATTTGAACCCGCGACCCCCTGAACCCCATTCAGGTGCGCTACCGGACTGCGCTACGTCCCGAGAACTACCACTTCCAAGATACTCGCGGGGTCGCGGGTCCCGCGATCCCCTTGACGCGATCGCCGCAGCCGTTGCCGGAGTCGCATAATAGCTGCGGGCCACTCGCGACTCAACCGCCCACCCATACCGCTCCCTCCGATCGCGTCCCCCTGTGCAGAGTCCCGCACGCTCCCGGAATCTCGGTCGGCCGCGAATCGGTGCCAGGCGAGTCTTCGCCCTTCCATTGCGGGCGGCGGGACGACGACGATATTAGCGGACAGAATCGGTCGCGGGCCCACGGTGCCACACCCGCAGGAGATCTGCCCGATGAAACAGCAACCCCATGAACGAATCGCGCACGGCATCCTCGGCGGATTGGCGGCGGGGGTGGTCGTGGCTCTCTGGTTTCTGGTGGTCGATTCGATGCGCGGCGAACCATTCCACACCCCCGCCGTCCTCGCCGGTGCGTTCGCCCACCAGCCGGTCACCGTCCCGACGGTGCGCCTGGTCGCGGTCTACTCGCTGCTCCATTTTGCGGTGTTCGCGTGCCTCGGCATCGCCGCCGCGTGGCTGATGGCCGCGCTGCACACGGCGCCGCGCCTGCTCCTCGGACTGCTGTTCGGCATCGTGGTGCAGGAGCTCGTGTTCTACGGCGGGCTCCTGCTCACCGGCGTGCGCCTGTCCGTGGTGGTGCCGTGGCACCACGTCATCGGCGCCAACATCCTGTCGGGGTTCGTCCTCATGGCCTACCTGCACCGCGCCACCCGAGAGGACCGCCCCTTCGGACTGGCCGGGCTCAAGGCGCACCCGCTGCTCACGCGGGGCCTGGTCACCGGCCTCATCGGCGCCGCCACCGTGATGCTGTGGTTCCTCGTCCTCGACGTCATCGCCGGCAACGCCTTCCGCACCCCGGCGGCACTCGGGTCGGCTCTGCTGTTCGGCGCCTCAAACGTCACCGAGCTACCGCTCGACCTCGGGATCGTGGCGGCGTACACCATCGTCCACCTCGCCGCCTTCGCGCTCGCCGGCACGGTGTTCGTCGCGCTCGCCGAGCAGATCGAGCGCACGCCCGACATGCTGCTGCTCATCGCCCTCGCCGCGATCGTGCTGGAAGCGCTGGTCGTCGCGGTCCTGGCGCTCGCGGCGCAGTGGGTCCTCGGCGTCCTCGGCGTGGCGTCGGTGCTCGTCGCCAACCTGCTCACGGTGTTCGCGATGGGATGGCATGTCTGGCGGACGCATCCGACGCTGCGGCACCAGCTCGGGGACCGGACCCGGGCTGTGCGCATCTGATCCCGGTGCGGGGCTGAACGCGCTCGCCCTTGCGGGCCGGCGCTGCCCGCGCTAGCGTCGGCGCAGTCACTCCATTCTCGAGGCCCTCCATGCGCCCTGCTCATCTGCTCCTCGGCGCCGCGCTCGCGCTGCTCGGCTGCAGCGCGGCCGGTACCCCCGACACCTCCGCCGCCGCAAGGCAGGCGATCGACGCCGCCAACGCCAACTGGGCGCGGCTGTCCGCCGCCGGCCACGCCGACTCGATCGCGCAGTACTACCACCCGAACGCGGTGATGCTCCCGCCCAATATGCTGCCGGTGCGCGGCCGCGATTCGATTACCGCGTTCTTCGCCGTCCTCAATACGATGTCCAGCCCGCCGCCGATCCTCGCGCTCCGCGCCGAGTCGGTCTGGGCCAGCGGCCCCTCGGCCACCGAGCTGGGACGCTGGACGTTCACCTGGCCCGCTGGCGTCACGCGCCCGCCCGGCGCCCCGGCGGTCGACTCCGGCAAGTACATGGCGCATTGGGTCCAGGAGAACGGACAGTGGCTGATGGCCCACGACATCTGGAACAGCGACCTGCCGCTGCCGACGACGATGCCCTGACGGGTGGCTGAAACAAGGTCGCTTGCCTTCGGCCGGCGGGCTGACTACCCTGCAAGCATGATCGGTAGCCGCCTCGGCGCAGTACTCGCGCTGGCTGCGGTGCTCAGTTGCGCCGGCGCCCCGAGCGAACCGTTGGGCTCGGGCAGCATCACCGTCCCGTCGGGGGTCACCTTCACAGTCATCCCCGCCAAGCCCGTCTTCGGGCCCGGCGAGCCAGTCGAGGCCGTGCTGCGCGTCGAGAACGCATCGCCTCAGCCGGTCCGCTTCGAGTTCCGCACCGGCTGCCAGGCGTTCTTCCAGGTCGCAAGCGATGGGGGCGTGGTATTCAACTCGCCCCTGCATCTGGCGTGCATCTTGATCCTAACTTCGTTCGAGCTGGCCCCCGGCGAGAGCAAATCCATCCCCTTCAGATGGGACCGCCGCGACGACGCGGGCGCCGAGGTCCCACCCGGCCTCTATCGCATCACCGCCGCTCTGGCGGACGGCAACAGCCCTCCGGTTTCCGCGACCGTCGAGCTGCAATAGAGCCGCTCAGCGGCTCCCCTGCCCCACGAACGCGCGCGCCGTCGCAAGCTCGGCGCGGTCACCGTCGGCCTTTTCCATCATCTGCAGATACTCCCGATACCCCGTCGTCGCCGCGGTCCGGTCGCCGGCCAGCTCGGCCGAGCGCGCCGCTCCGTACAGCGCGCGGGCCCGCCCGGGCTCTCGCGTCAAGGTCGCGAGGTAAGCCGCGCGCGCCGCCGCATAGTGGCCCGCCGCGAAGTGCAGGTCCGCTTCCAGCTCGCGCGCCGGTAGCAACTCCCCCGGCGTCACGGGATGCTTCTCGGTGACGTCCTCGGCGTCGGCCGCCGCGGAGGCCTCGGCCAGCGCCCCCGCCGTGTCCCCCGCCGCGAACTTCGCCCACGCCGCCACGGCCTGGCGTTTGATCCCCACGACGCGCGCCCAGTAGGGGTCGGGCCGCGCGGCCAGCACCCGCGCGATCGAGTCCATC
>JBOHSO010000413.1:0-7367 GCA_050921685.1 Gemmatimonadales bacterium | reverse complement strand
GCTCCAGCGGCTCGGCCGGCCGCCGACCTGTGAGGCGCGCGAGTAGAACCCACTCGCTCCCAAGACCGAGCGCGCATCACGCTGCTCGATGCCGTCGCCGTTGGTCGTATCGTTCAAGAAGAAGGTGAAGTTGGAGAACAGGTCCAGCTCGTACCGCGCCGCGTACGCACGGGCTTCCCATTGATCAGCGAGACCGGAAAACGACCGGATGGACACGCTCGCGTCGAACCGCGACGTATGCCCCCCCTCGACCGGATCGATCGCTCCGAAGCGACCGATCATCCCTGTCCGCACCGCCCGCTCCGGAATCTGTCCCGACGCGTCCCACCGAGAGGCGAACCCGGACGCGGTGTAGGTCAGCTGCGACCGATCCCCCAGCGGCGTGGTCCACTTCCCGAAAACGTTGCCGCGTCGGTAGTCTTGGGACCGCTCGAACACCCCTCGCGTGAGATGACCCGAGGCCGCGAGGTAGCCGCCGGCCCGCGTGGCGTCTCCGCCCAGCGGAACGAGCGCGCTCGCGTGGCCCGTGCCGAAGCTCCCCCCACGCGTCGCCGCCACCGCTCGCTCGACGCGATCGCGCGTCACGAAGCTCACGGCCCCGGCCGTCGCCAGATCGCCGTCCCGGACGTCGTACGGACCCTTCCGCACTTCGACGTGATCGATCACCTCCGGCATCAGGAAATGCAGGTCCGCGTAGCCTTGCCCGTGGGCGTGGGAGACCATGTTGACCGGCATGCCGTCAACCGAAATCGCCACGTCCGTCCCGTGATCCGCATCGAAGCCGCGCAGGAAGATCTGCTCCGCCTTCCCACCGCCGGCGTGCTGGGCGATGACGAGACCAGGAACGAGGCGGAGTAGCTCCTGCGACGACTCGCGCGGACGCAGGTGCACGTCGAGATCGCGAATCGTCTCCGAGGTCGCCGCCGAATAGCCACGCTCGGCGCTCACCGCGATGGGCGTGAGCGAGATCGCGGCGCGAGTGAGCCAGAGCGTCACGGCGCCGTCGTCGGGCGCGACCAGTACCGTCTCGGGCGCGAACCCGATTGCGGCGGCGACCACCTGCACCGCTCGATCCGGGAGCCACAGCTCGAATCGACCGGTGGCGCCAGTCGTCCCTCCGACGGGTGTCGACAGCAACGCCACGACGCGAACCCTGTCGAGCGGTGTCGAGTCACCGTCAGACCAGACCGTGCCACGTACGACCCGGTAGTCCTGGGCCAACAGTGGACGTGCGATCAACGACAGCAATGGCCACAGTCTGCGAATGGGCATGCCGGCTCCAGGAGGTCCTCGTGCGCCACCCACCCTACGGCCGGCTCGTGCAACCGGATTGGTCGCGCCGCTTTGTCCCATTCAGATACTCGTGGGTATCCCGTGGCGCGCTTGACTCGCTTTGATGGCCCTCTAGTTTCCGGTGTCGCACCACCCGTGTCCGCTGGAGACAGCTGAATGTCGTACGTGATTGTCGAGCCGTGCATCAACGTCAAGGACCGCTCCTGCGTGGATGTCTGTCCGGTGGACTGCATCTACGAGGGGGAGGACCAGCTCTATATTCACCCGGACGAGTGCATCGACTGCGGGGCGTGCGAGCCCGAGTGCCCGGTCACCGCGATCTTCCCCGAGGAGGACGTGCCACCGCAGTGGAAGTCGTTCATCGGGAAGAACCGGGATGTGTTTCAAGGCGAGAACCCGCCCGGCAAGCCGTCGCCCGAACGCGGGATGAAATAAGCGCTTTCACCTGCCTCAAGCGGCGCCGCCCAGCTCCGCGAGAAAACCACCAACTGCCGCGTTGACCTGCGCCGGCTGCTCGAGCGGCGCCAGATGTCCCGCCTCGTCGATCTGCACCCACCGCCCCGCTGGGACTCGATCTGCCATCGCCCGCATGTCCGCCGCCGGGGTGAGCTCGTCTTCGGCGCCGCCCACCAGCAGCGTCGGGACGCGCAGGGCCCCGAGCAACGGGGTCGAATCTGGCCGGTCGCGCATCGCGCGCAGTGCGCCCGCCACCCCCGCGACGGGGGCCCGCAGGACCGTCGCACGCACCGCCTGCAGGAGTCCGGGATCGCGTTGTCGAGAGGTCCGGCCCAACAGCTTCGGCAGCAGACGCTCGGCGACCGGCGCCATACCCTCGCGCTCGGCGAGCGCCGCCAATTCGTCCCGTCCCCGTTTCCCATCCGGCGTGTCCGCATCGGCCTTCGTGTCGCAGAGGATCAATGCCCGCACCCGTTCCGGATGACGCCGGAGCAGCTCGAACAGGATGTACGCGCCCATCGACAGCCCGCAGCACACGACCCGGGCCTCGCCGAGGACGTCGAGCACCGCCACGAGGTCTTCCGCGTAGCGGGCCATCGAGTAGCCCTCGTCGGGAACGTCCGAGGCCCCCGCGCCGCGCAGATCGGGGGCGATGCGGCGCCATCCCTGCAGCGCGGCGATCTGGTGAGTCCACATCGTGTGGTCGAGGGGAAAGCCATGCACGAACAACAGCGGAGCGCCCTCGCCCGTCACATGAGCGGCGAGGGATGCCCGGGGCGTGGCAACGCGCAAGGATGGCGTCACACGGGCGAACTATAGACGGTGGCTGCCGGCGCCGCGAGCCTGCCGTGTCGGAGCGGCGCACGTATCTTTGGCGCCGGTTCCCATTCCAGCGAGCGACAGCGATGCGGGTATCGACCGACTACATCCAGCACGCCGCCCGGGCCGCGCGCAAGTGCGCTGGCGATCCGCTGGGCGGCGCCCCACAGCCTCCCGATCCGGAGTTCTACAAGACGCTGGCGAAGGCCCTGGAGGAGATCGCGGCCGGTTTCGAGCAGCTCGGCAAAGAAGAGTGACCCAGTATCGCTACGTCGACAGCGCGGCGGCGCTGGCCGACGTCGTCGCATCGTATCGCGTCGAACCGCTGGTGGCCGCCGACACCGAGGCCGCCAGCTACCACCGCTACGTGGACCGGGTCTACCTGGTCCAGCTTTCGACCCGTCGAGCTACGGCCGTCATCGATCCCCTCGCGCTGCGCGACCTGGCGCCCCTCGGGGCGCTGCTCGCCGACACGAAGATCGAGAAGGTGTTTCACGATGCAGACTACGATCTTCGTAACCTGGATCGCGACTACGGGTTCCGTCCGCGCCGCTTGTTCGACACCCGCATCGCCGCCCAGCTGGTCGGCGAGCCCTCGATCGGGCTCGCCGCGCTGCTGGAAAAGTACGTGGGCGTGAGGCTGGTCAAGGCGCACCAACGGGCTGACTGGTCGGTGCGCCCGCTTCCCCCGGCCATGCTCGCGTACGCGGCCGACGACACGCGCCACCTCCCCGCGCTCCGCGACGCGATGCGCCAGCGGCTCCAGGCCCTCGGCCGGCTCGCCTGGGCGGAAGAAGAGTTCCTGGGGCTTGAACAACGGCGCTGGTCGGCCCCCACCGAGGTCGGCCAGGCCTACCTACGGATCAAGGGCGCCAAGGCGCTCCCGCCGCGTCAGCTTGCCACACTCCGTGAGCTCGTCGCTTGGCGCGACGCCCTGGCGGCCGAGCAGGACAAGGCCGCTTTCCGGATCATCGGCAACGAGGCGCTGCTGGCGGTCAGCCAGGCGCTGCCACCGACGCTCGACGCGTTGAGCGGGATCGGTGGTCTGCCGGCGAGCCTTGCCCGGCGCCACGGCCCGGCACTGGTGGCCGCCGTCGGGCGGGCACTGGCGCTCGCGGACCGCGATCTCCCGAAGCGCGAGCACGCGCCCCGGGCGCCAAAGGACGTGGAGCTCGAGGCGCGAGTCGAGCGGCTCAAAGTGGCTCGCAACCAAGTCGCCCAACAGCTGGGGCTCGATCCGGGGGTGCTGTGTGGGAAGGCGACGCTCGAACAGGTCGCCCGGCTTCGCCCTCGAGACCGGGCCGGGCTGTCGCTCGTGAACGAGCTCCGGAAGTGGCAGATCGACGTGTTAGGGGACGCGCTGCTTCAGGCGCTCTCCTAGCCGCGCTGCGCGTACAGCCGCTTGACCAGTTGGATCTGCCCGGCGTGATACAGGTCGTGCGAAGCAATGCCGTAGATCTCCTGGACGCTGCGCCACTTGGAGCGCGCTCCACGGCGGCCCAGCCGGTCCGCGTCAAAACGGGCGACCGCGTGTCGCAGCAGCTGATGCTCGTGCTTGAGCAGCTCCCGATCGCGCTTCCAGAGTGCCGCTGCGGACCGCTCCGGCACGGCCGGCCAGTTGCTGCCTGGCAGCGGAAACTTGATGTCCCAGTCCTGGACCAGTCGCCGCCGCACCATGCATTTCCAGTAGGCGGTGTGGAGCACGAACTCCC
Source organism: Gemmatimonadales bacterium (assembly GCA_050921685.1). GTDB lineage: Bacteria > Gemmatimonadota > Gemmatimonadetes > Gemmatimonadales > GWC2-71-9 > DASTHG01. Next base: position 3,087 of record JBOHSO010000413.1, on the reverse strand, counting down.
AGATGCTGTGCCGTCCGCGTCCCGGCTGCCAGTGGGCTTGCGCGGCGGCCACACCGCGCACGGAGCCCCAGAGCGGCGTGCCGTGCCAGGAGGAGCCCGAGAAGGATTGATCGATGAAGTCGAGCAGCAGGCGAATGCGGCGGTCCATGGTAACCTAGAATCCCATCATGGCCCGGATTTTGGGTTCGATTTTTTCGGGCGTCCAGTAGGGCTCCCACACGATCTCGATGTCCACGTCGTGCACGCCGTCGATCGCCCGCACCGTCTTGTGGATGTCGTTCATGATCTGGGGGCCGGCGGGACAGCCGGGAGACGTGAGCGTCATCTGGATGTGGACGTTCCCATCCTCCACGTCCACGTCGTAGACGAGCCCCAAGTCGATGATGTTGAGATTGAGCTCCGGATCCTTCACGCTCCGCAGCGACTGCCGCACCGCGGCCTCGGTGAGTTCTGGCGCCATCACGCTCCCTCCTCCGCGAAGCTAGACATCCGGGCCCGGTGCCGGGAGCCCCCGCACCGCGCAGCGCCGCCGCTCCGCGATCCGTCGATACACGTACCGCGCGATCGGCCGCACCCCCGGGACGGCGAATCCCCAGGCGAACCAGCGCTTCCCGGGGAGAATCTTGAGGATCTCGGGTACGGCATCGGCGCCGGCGTACACTCGTCCGTCGGGCAAGACGAGATGCATCGCGGCGGCCAGCGCCGGGAGCCCGATCCCGAAGCGCGCGACCGCCTGCTGATCTTGAAACGGCACGAGTGCGATGCGGTGTTCCCGGTCCCACACCCGTACCCGGGCCACGGCGAACCGACACATGCCGCACTCCCCGTCATAGATCAGGGTCGCTCGCTCAGCGGGTACGGGCATCGCTCGCGACCGCCGCCGCGTCGGCGAGGCGACCGCGCACTTGCTTCACCACCGTGAACGGATGCCGGCCACGGGGCGCGAACGCGCGATTGGTGAGCAGGACCACGAACAGGTCGCGCTCAGGATCGATCCACAGCGACGTCCCGGTCCAACCGGTGTGCCCGATGCTCCTCGGTCCGAAGCGGGTCCCGGCGCTGCTGACCGTCTCACCGGTAGGCACGGCCTGCCAACCGAGTGCCCGGGCTTCGGTCGCGCCGCCGGCGTAGGCCGCGCGCGTGGTGAACTCCCGCAGCGTTTCGGCCCGCACCAAGCGCCGGCCGTCCGCGGTCACGCCGCCCCGGAGCATGAACTGCGCGAAGCGGGCGAGGTCGCGCGCGGTGGCGAACAACCCGGCGCTCCCGGTCACGCCCCCGAGCTTGTACGCGGTGGGGTCGTTGACCACGCCCGCCACCGGGTGGCCGCGCCACATCCCCGTCGGCGCAATGCGCCGCAGCAAACGCGACGGCGGCCGAAACAGCGCGTCACGCATCCCGAGGGGCCCGAGGATCTCGCGCGCCGCGAAGGCGTCGAGCGGTTCGCCGCTCGCGCGCCGGACGATCTCACCCAACAACAGCGCGTTCACGTCGCTGTAGAGCACGCGGGTCCCGGGCGTCGCGCGCGGCGTTTCGGCGACCGCCAACCGCCACAGCGCGGCCGCATCCGGGGCGGCGCGGCGCGCCGCGGGGGGAATATCGGCCCGCAGCCCCGACGTATGCGCCAGCAGCATTCGCACCGTCACCGGGGCGGTGCCCGGGCCGGTGAACTCCGGGAGGTAGGACACCACCGGCGCATCGAGCCGAACCGTGCCGCGGTCCACGAGGATCATCAGCGCGGTCGTGGTCGCCACGACCTTCGTCACGGACGCGACGTCGTACAGCGTGCTCTCGGGCTCCACCACCGCGCTGCGTGGAGACCACGTCAGACGCCCGTACCCCTTGAGGAACAGCAGCGTATCGCGGCGTCCCACCGCGAGCGCCGCTCCCGGATAGGCGCCGCGCCGGATGCCCGCCAGGACCACGGGGTCGAACGTCGCCGCGTCAAACCTGGCCTCGCGCGGCGTCACGCCGAGGCCGCGCTGCGGCGCGACCGCCGTCCCACTCACCTGTAACGCGACGACCGCCGCTAGCACCAGACGCCCGGAATCCTCCGGCCACACGAGGGGCAACCCCCATCGGCGCCGATGCGCTGACGGCGGATCACGTAGCCGGTGCGCTCGATCAGGAGGTCGCCACAGTCGGGGCAATAGGTGTGCTCCCAGCGGCCCACCCGGCCGGGGAGGTTCCCGGCGTAGATGAACTTGAGCCCCGCACGCGCCCCGATCTCGCACGCGCGCAGCAGCGTCTCGGGATGGGTGTTGTCGGGGTCGGTCATTTTGTAGTCCTTATGGAACGCCGTCACATGCCACGGGATTTCGGGGGAGACCGAGGCGACGTACTCGGCCGCCCGCGTCAACTGGTCGTCGTCGTCGTTGAACCCGGGGATCACCAGCGTGACGAGCTCGAGCCAGAAGCCGCGTTCGTACACCATGCGGATGGCATCCAGCACGTGCTGCAGCACGCCGCCGAGTTCCCGGTAGCGCCGATCATCCATGGCCTTGAAATCGATCTTGTAGCAGTCGGTCCAGGGCCGGATGTGGTCGAGCACCTCGGGCGTGCAGTTGCCGTTCGAGATGAACGCCGTCTTCAATCCCGCGGCCCGCGCCACCTTGAAAACGTCGACCGCCCACTCCGCCGTGATCAACGGCTCGTTGTAGGACGACCCGACCATCCGCGCGCGTTGGCGGAGCGCCAGCCGGACGAGGTCCTCTGGGGTGACGTCGGTGGGCACGACGCCCGCGGTGTCATCCCGGAGCGCCTGAGAGGTCAGCCAGTTCTGGCAGTAGCCGCAGTGGAAATCGCAGCCCAGCATCCCGAACGTGAGCGTGTCGCTTCCCGGCAGGCAATGGAAGAACGGCTTTTTTTCCGTGGGGTCGCACTGGAGGGCCGCCACGTAGCCCGTCGGCACGTACAGCGTGCCGTCCCGGTTGAACCGGACCTTACAGATGCCTCGCCGGCCGGGCCGAACCAGGCAGCGGTGCCCGCAGGCATAGCAGCGCACCGCGCCGTCGGCCAGCCGCTCCACCAGCGCCTCCCCCCCCGCGCACACCCGGGTGTCCAGCTGCTGGGCGAGACTCGATGCACCCC
>JBOHSO010000412.1:0-13839 GCA_050921685.1 Gemmatimonadales bacterium | reverse complement strand
GTCCACGGTCGCGCCGCGCGACAGGTCGGCCACGGGCCGGGCGAGCCCCTGCAAAATCGGGCCAACCGCGTCCCATTCACCGAGCCGGTGCACCAGTTTGTAGGCGATGTTGCCGCTGTCAAGGTCTGGAAACACGAGCACGTTCGCCCGTCCCGCCACCGGCGACCCGGGCGCCTTGCGATGCGCGATCTCCTCCACTAACGCCGCGTCGCCTTGCAGCTCCCCGTCGGCCCGCACGTCCGGGGCGATTTCCCGGAACCGCGCCAGTGCCCGGCGGACCTTGTGGACCATCGGCCCTTCGGCGCTGCCTCTGGTCCCGTACGAGAGGAACGCGATGCGCGGCTCGTCCCCCACGATGCGCCGCCGGTCGCGCGCCGCGGCGAGGGCGATCTCGGCGAGCTGCTCCGGCGTCGGGTCGGGCACCACCGCGCAGTCCGTAAAGGTGAGCACGGTGTCGCCCTTCAGCATGTAGAATGCGCTGCTCACCAGATCGATCCCCGGCGCGGTTCCGACGGCCCAGAGCGCCGCCCGGATGACCTCCCCAGTCGGGTGGGCCGCGCCGCCGATCATGACATCGGCGCGATCCATCCCCACGAGACACGCCCCCAACGTGAGCGGATGCCGCAGCGCGGCCACGGCGGCGGCGGCGTCGGGAAACCGGTCCGGCCGGCGCTCGCGCAGGAAGCGCACCACCTCCGGCGGCGGGACCGTCGTGCCGGGCGGCTCCATGACGCGCACGTCGCCCAGCCCGAGCGTGGCGATGCGCCGGCCGGCTTCCGCCACGCGGGGGTCATCGCCTTCGGGAAGCAAAATGCGCCGCTTGGCGCGCCGCGCCCGCTCATAGACGCGGTCCCGGAAGGTCACCGGCTGAACTTTTGTCGCAGCGCCTGCTGAACCGCCGGATGCACCAACTGGGAGACGTCACCGCCGAAGCGGGCCACCTCGCGTACCAGGCTGGAGCTCAGGTAGGTGAGATCGAATGCGGGAACCAGAAACACGGTTTCGAGCTGGGGGGCGAGGTTGCGGTTCATGAGCGCCATCTGAAACTCGTACTCGAAGTCGCTCACGGCCCGCAACCCACGCACGATAACGGACGCGCCGATCCGTCGTGCGAACTCCACCAGCAGCCCCTCGAACGCCTGGACTTCCACTCCGGGAAGCCGGATCGTTTCCCGGAGCAGCGTCACGCGCTCCTCCAACGTGAACAGCGGCTGCTTGGCGGGGTTCACCGCCACGGCCACCACCACGCGGTCCACGAAGGCGAGCGAACGGCGGATCAGGTCCTCGTGACCTTTGGTCACGGGATCGAACGATCCCGGGTACACCCCCAACCGGGGCGTTGGCGGCGGCGGCGCGCTGGTCACGGAGCGTAGATGAAGGTGACGGCCGTGTCGCCGTAGTGGCGGGTGTCGTCCCCAGGGATCGGCGCGTCGGCGGGGTGCTCGATCGAGAACACGCGCGCGAAGGGCACCAGGCGGAACATCGCGACGAGGCGCGCCGTCTGGTCGTTCGCACTCGCGTACGGCGGATCGGCGAACGCCACGTCGTACTGTGCCGGGTGGAGCTGCTCGGCGAATCGGAGGGCGTCGACGCGGTGAATCGTGGCGCGCCCTTCGACCTTGAGCGATTTGAGGTTGGCCTTCAAAACGGCGAGTGCATTGCGGTGCACTTCCACGAAGTCGGCGCACGCCGCGCCGCGCGACAGTACCTCCAGGCCGAGCGCGCCGGAGCCCGCGTACAGATCGAGCACGCGCGCGCCGCGCAGCGAGCGTTGCAGGATGCTGAACCAAGCTTCGCGGACCCGGCTGGCAGTGGGACGCACCTTGTCGCCCACCGGCGTCTTGAGCCGGCGGTTCTTGAATTCGCCGGCGATGATCGTGATCACGCTGCCTCCACCCCTCCACTCGGCGCCATGGTCGCGACGCGCGCCTGCAGCGTCGTGCGCCCCTGCCACTCGTCCCGCTCGAGGCGAAACGCGACGTCGAGCGGCTGTCCGAGCCAGGCCTCAGGCACCCGATCCGCCACTTGAAAGCCGATCGCCGGGAGCACTCCAGAACCGTCGTCGAGCACGAACCGCAAGTGGTTCGTCCCCACGCGGCGAGCGCTGACGGCGCGCGCCCGTCGGACCCCGAACACCGGCGCCGGGTTCCCCGCCCCGCAGGGCTCGAGGTGACGCATCAGCCGCTCCAAGTCCTCGCTCACACGCGCGAGCGGCAACTCCAGGTCGATGCGCTGCGCCGGCACCAGGTCGTCGGGGCTGAGAAGCTCGCCGGCCACCTCGAGAAACGCAACACGGAACTCCTCATAACGGCTCCGCCGTACCGTCAGCCCGGCGGCCATGGTGTGGCCGCCGAACCGCTCCAGGCAGTGCGCTACGCGGCGCAGCGCCGCGTGCAGGTCGAAGCCCGGAATGCTGCGCCCCGATCCCCGCCCCGTCTCGCCGTCCCAAGCGATGAGAAAAGTGGGGCGCGCATAGCGCTCGACCAGGCGGCTGGCGACGATGCCGATCACCCCGGGATGCCAATCGTCGGCGGCAAGCACCACCGCCCGATCGTCGGGCCCCAGACCGTCGGCGAGCCGCGTCTCGGCGTCCAGCAGGATGCGCTGGTCCATTTCCTGGCGGCGGGCGTTCAGCGTCTCCAGATCGCGGGCCAGGCGCGCCGCTTCATCGGCGTCTTCCGTGAGCAGCAGGCGCAGGCCGTCGTGCGCATCCCCGATCCGGCCGGCCGCGTTCAGTCGCGGAGCCAGGATGAACCCGACATGCCCCGCTCGCAGCGGCTTCCCCGACAGGCCGGCGGCGGCGACCAGAGCGGCGAGTCCGGGCCAGCGACTGTCGGCGAGCAGCTTGAGTCCATGGCGCACCAGGATGCGGTTCTCGCCGGTGAGCGGCACGACGTCGGCCACCGTGGCGAGGGCCACATAGTCGAGGAAGTGCCACGGCAGGTGCTCGGGCAGGCCGAGGGCGGGGGCGATCGCCTGGGCGAGCTTGAACGCCACGCCGGTGCCGCACAGGTTCTTGTCGGGGGACGGGCAGTCGGGGCGCCGCGGATCGAGTACGGCGGTGGCCGGCGGCAGGGCGTCGCCCGGCAGGTGGTGATCCGTGACGATGACCTCGATGCCCGCCTCGCGCGCGGCCCGCACCGGCTCGACCGCCGAGATCCCGCAGTCGCAGGTGATGATCAGACGAGCCCCGAGCTGTCGCGCGTGCGCCAGTCCCGCCGCCCCGAAGTCGTAGCCGTCGCGCAGCCGGTGCGGAACAAATGCATGGGCGTCGGCGCCCGCGGCGCGCAGCACGCGGGTCAGCATCGCGGCGGCACACTGGCCGTCGACGTCGTAGTCGCCGTGTACCAGGATCGGGTCGCCGCGCCGCACGGCGGCCGCCACGGTCGCCACCGCGGCACGCATGTCGGCCCACTGCAGTGGATCGGAGAGGCTGGCGAGGCCGGGCCGCAGGAAGGCGCGCGCATCGCCGGCGGAGTCGTAGCCCCGCTGCACGAGCAGCGCGGCGAGCGGCTCGGGGATCGACAGCGCGATCGCGAGCGCGCCCACGACTCCCGGGTCGGGCGGCCGGGCGATCGACCAGCGGGGGATGATCATTCCATCCCGTAGAGCAGCACGCCGCAGGCCTCGCAGCCTTCGATCGATGTGCCGCGCTGGATCAGCACCCGTCGCTGCGTCGGCACCGCCGTGAAACAGTGCCCGCACGCGTCCCCATGCAGCGCGTACAGCGCCAGCGGCGCCTTCCCGCGACGGATGCGCTCGTAGCGACCCAGCAGCAGGCCATTGACCGCCTGCGCCGCCTGGCCGCGCGTTCGCTGTGTCCGCTCCAGCTCCGCCATGATCGCCTCGCGCTTGCCGGCCAGCGTCGCGCGCTCGGGTTCCTGCGCCTCCCGCACCGCGGCCAGGGCTTTCTCCGCCGCTGCCGTCTTGCCCTCGGCCTCGTGCACGGCGTCGCCCGACCGCATGAACTCAGCCTCCTCCTTGGCGAGCACCGATCGCGCGAGGTCGAGCTCCGCCATCAGGGTCGAAGCCTCCTTGGCCCCGCGCACCCACTCGAGCCGCTGGCGCCGCTGTTCCTGCATCGAGCGGTAGGTCGCGATCTTGCCCTCCAGCTCGTCGCGGCGGCGCAACGCGCCCTCGATGGCGCGGCGCGCGGCGAGCACCGTCTGCTCGGCCACCGCCAGCTGCTCGTCGAGACGATGGGTTTCCGGCTCCAGGGCCGCCAGCGCCTGTTCCGTCCGGGTCACCGATTGGTCCTGCTCCTGTAATGCCAACAACGCTTCAAGATCCGGATGCACCACTCCTCCTCGAAACGATCTTGTATCGTGGAAACAGCCTGTTCCGCTCGGCGCTGACCCGTTGCACGTCCCGCACCAGACGGTCTTGCTCCTCCCCACTCGCCAGCGGGATCTCCCGCTCGAGGCGCTCGAGCTCGCGATCGAGGCGGCGCGCCTCGATCCAATTCACTGCCCGCTCGAACAACGCGTCGGGCTCTCCCGCGCCCAGCCCTTCCGCCCGGAGCGTCTCATAGGTGCGCGCCGCGGCGTCCTCAAGGCGCTCCGGCTGCCCTTCCGCCACCGCTTCGAACACCGCGCGGTAGATGGGCTGCTCGATCTCTTCGGGGTCGACTTTCTCGAGCACGCGCGTGCGCCAGGCCTCGCCCTGGAGCATCACCAGCAGCAGCGCCCGCTCGGCGTTGGCCGGCAGCACCACCATTGGCTGCGTGGCGCTCGCGGCTGCCGCAGCCGACGGCTTCGCCACCCCTCCCTCAGCTCCCGGACGGCGCCACGCTTCCCGTTCCAGCACGTCCCGTCGCACGTGAACGACCTCCGCCACCCGGTCCAGATAGAGCTCGCGCGTGATGGGGTCGTGGGCCGCTCGAATCGTGGGGAGCAGCCGATCGAGCGCCCGGCGCCGACCCGCGAGCGTCTCGAAGAAGCGCTTGTGCTCCAGGATCTGGATCTTGCGTTCCAGGACGTCTACCGCGTCGCGGAGCAGACCCTCGAGTCGCGCCACACCGTGCCCCTGCACCAGGGTGTCCGGGTCCTGGGCGTCCGGGAGCGTCGCCACGCCGACGCGCAACCCGGTACGCAACAGCTCGTCGCCGGCGCGGAAGGTGGCGCGGAGCCCGGCATCGTCCGAGTCGTACAGCAGGAGGACCTGCGGGGTATGGCGCTTGAGGAGCTCCGCCTGATCGGCCGTGAGGCCGGTGCCGAGCGGCGCCACGACCTCCTCGATGCCGGCGAGCACGAGGCGGATCACGTCGAAGTAGCCTTCGACCAGGATCGCCCGCTCGGTCTTGCGCATCGCGTGTCGTGCGGCGTGGAGGTGGTACAGCAACTTGCCCTTGTGGAAAATCGGTGTCTCGGGGGAGTTCAGGTATTTCGGCTCCCCCTCCCCGAGGATGCGGCCGCCGAATCCAACGACACGGCTGCGCAGATCGTGGATCGGGAACAGCAAGCGGCCGCGGAAGCGGGGAGCAAGGGACCCATCCTCCCGGCGGCGTAACAACCCGGCCTCGAGCAGCACCGGGTCCTCGATGCCCAGGGCGTGCATTACCTCGCCGAGGCCGCCGCCACGGGGCGCATAGCCGAGGCCCAGCTCGGTTGCCTGTGCGAGGGTGAGCTGCCGTGACATCAGGTAGCCGCGCGCCGTCTCCCCCTCGGGCGTCTCGTGCAGCTGGCGCGTGAACCAGTCGTGCGCGGCGGCCACTGCGGCGAAGAAGGGCTCGCGCGGATCCGGACCCGAGGGGCCGCGCTCCGGGATCGTGATGCCTACGCGGCGGGCCACTTCGCGCACCGCCGTCGGGTAGTCCATCCCCAATCGCTTCATGAAGAAGGTGAACACGTCCCCCGACTCATGGCACACGAAGCAGTGGAACATTCCTTTTTTCGGAATCACGGCGAAGTTGCGGTGCGTGCCGCCGTGGAACGGGCACGAGCCCCGGTAGTCGGAGCCGCTGCGCTTCAGCTCGACGTGCTCCCCGATGATCCCCACGATGTCCGCGGCATCGCGGATTTGCTCGATCAGGTCGTCGGGGATGAGGCTCACGACCGGAACTCTACGACCGTGACGCCCGACCCGCCCCGATTCGCCGCGGCGAACCCCCAGCGAGCGATCCGGGGATCGGCGGTGAGCACCCGTTGCACCACGTCGCGCAGCGCGCCGGTCCCCTTGCCATGGATGATCCGGAGGTAGGGAAGGTCGGCGAGGATGGCGGCGTCGAGCGCTCGGGTGAGCTCGGTTTCCACTTCGTCGGCACGCAGGCCGAGGAGCTTGATCTCGCTCGTGGCATCGGCGGGTGGGCGGATGGGGGGACGCGCGGATGGTTGGGGAGCGCGCCGATGCTCGGCGGCGGGATCGCCGATTCGCGCCAGGGCCTCCGGACGAGCGACGATCCGCACGGCGCCCGCTTCGATCACGACCGCGCCGTCGACCCGCACCTCGCGCACCAGGCCCACCGTGCCCTCGTGGGTTCGCACGCGATCCCCGACCTGCACGACGTTCGACCCGTCTGTCCGCCCATCCGCCCATCCGTCGTCTTTGGCTTCCGCGATCGCGCGTTCGAGCATGCGCCGCGCCTCCCGCGCGGTCGCCTCGTCCACCGCCGCCCGGGCCTGGCCCAACGCTGCCTCGACGGTCTTGCGCGCTTCGAGGAGGTAGGCGCGCGCCTGCTCCCGCGCCCGTGCGTCGAGGGTACGCTCACGAGCCGCCACCTCCCGCTGCCGCTCGGCGAGCGACGCCGCGTGTCCTTCCAGCCGCGCGTGCTCCTGATCCGCTGCCGCCGTCGCGTCGGCCATTGCCTGCTCCCGCACGGCCAGCGCGTGGGCCCGCGCTTCGACTTCCGCGAGCAGCGCATCGAGCGCTCGCTCGGCCTGGGGAACGGCGCGTTCCGCTTCTCCCAGCACGTCGTCCGAGACGCCGAGCCGTCGGGCGATCGCCAGCCCGTAGGAGCGTCCCGGGACGCCCTTCAGCAGCCGGTAGGTGGGCGTCAGCTGCTCGGCATCGAACTGCAGCGATGCATTCACGATCCCGACCGTCTCCGCGGCGAGGCGCTTGAGCGCGCCGAGATGCGTCGTGGCGAGAGTGACGGCATGACGGCGGGTGAGACTGCGCAGGGTCGCCGCGGCCAACGCGGCCCCCTCGGCGGGATCGGTGCCGCTCCCGATTTCGTCGAGCAGGACGAGCGACGCGCCGTCGGCGTGGTCAAGAATATCGCGCAGCGCCGCGACGTGAGCCGAAAACGTGGACAGGCTCGCGGCGATCGATTGCCGGTCCCCGATGTCGGCGAACACCGATACGAACATCGGCAGCCGGGAGTGCGGCCCGAGCGGGGGAATGATCCCACTCTGCGCCAGGAGGCACAGGAGTCCCACCGCCTTGATGAGCACCGTTTTGCCGCCCGTATTCGGCCCGGAGATGAGCACGGTCCATTCGTCGGGAGCCAGATCCAGATCGAACGGCACCACGACGCCTACGCCGCCCAGCAGCAACGGATGCCGCCCGCCGCGGATCTTGAGCGGACCGCCGCCGATTTCCGGTGCGAAGCCGTTCGCGTCCACCGTGTACCGGGCGCGCGCACACAAGTCGTCGAAGGCGACGCACATGTCCCACCCGGCGTCGATGACGTCGCGGTGCGGGCGCGCGAGATCGGTCAGCTCCCGCAACACCCGCAGGACCTCCCGGTGCTCCTCCGCCTCCCGGGCGCGCAGCTCGTTGCCGAGCTCGATGCCTTCCGGCGGCTCCACGAACACCGTCGCGCGCGTCGCCGATTCGTCGTGCACGATCCCACCGACGCGACTTCGCGCGGTGCTGCGCACCGGAATGACGTACCGCCCGCCCCGCACCGTCACCGCGGCGTCGGGCGCGCGGTCCGTCGGGTCGAGCGCGCCCAGGAGCGACTCGAGCCGGGCCACGAGCTTCTGGCGCGTTTCTCGTACCGCCCGGCGGGCGCGCGCGAGGTCGCGCGACGCGCCGTCCAGCACCGCGCCGTCGGCGTCGAGGGCTTCCTTCAGTCTGGTTTCGAGCGGCTTCGGGGGCAGCGCGACGCGCAACGCGGCGGTCCGAGGAGCGTCGCGCTCCAGCCGGCCGAGGGCCGTGGCGACGACCCGGGCCGCCGCCAGCGTCACCGCGAGCTCCGCCAACGCCGGTCCCTCCAGCACGCTCCCAGGAACACGCAGCAGCACCAGGGTCTCGGAGATGTCGGGGACGGGTTCTGCGCGGAGGGTGTCGTCGGTGAGGAGGAGGGCGGCCAGCTCGGCGACTTGAGCGAGCGCGGCGCGAATGCGGGTGGGATCGGACTGCGGGAGCCTCCCGCGCACTCGCGCCGCGCCGAGCGGGCCGGCAGCATATGCTGCCACCCGCTTCAGCGCGGCCGGAAATTCCAGGATCTCCAGTACGGCGGGGGGAATCCCGCCACCCGCACTCATACGCCGGCTGCCAGCTCCTCGCGCGCGATCTGGTTGATCATCTTGCCATCCGCGCGCCCCTTGAAGTGAGGCATGACTTGTCCCATCACCTTGCCGAGGTCGGTGGCGCCACTCGAGATCGCGGCGCGCACCGCCAAGCGAATCATCGGGCGGGGCCTGGGCGGGCAGGTAGGCCTCGAGCGCCGCACCCTCGGCCAGCTCGGCGGCGGCTCGTTCGGGTCGCCCCACCGCGGTGAACTGCTCCGCCGCCTCGCGCCGCTTCTTGATACCGCGGCGCACGACGTCCACCGCCTCGTCGTCGGTGAGAGGGTGGCGCAGCTCGAATTCGCGGTTCTTGAGATCTGCCAGGATGGTCGAGAAGAGGAGCGTGCGCGCCTGCTCGCGGGATCTGCGCGCCTCGTTGAGGGCGGCTTGCAGCCGCTCGCCGAGGCTTGGCATCTCAGACAGGCCGCGGCCGCCGGTTCTTGCGCCGCGCCGCGTTCATTTTTCGCTTGCGGCGCTCGCTTGGCTTCTCGTAGTGGCGGTGCTTGCGAAGGTCCGACAGGATTCCGGCCTTCTCGCATTTCTTCTTGAAGCGCTTGAGGGCCCGCTCGAAGCTCTCGTCATCGTGAATGACGACTTCCGGCATCGCTTGCGCTTACCTCGACCTGGGTGATCGACGTCTCCCCTACGACGGCTAACTGCGGGAGGCCAATCAAGTTAGCGGCCCCCCGGGAAGCGCCGCAAGACCTACCCCGGAGGCCACTTCATGAACCGGCCGCCCAACAGGTGCGCGTGCAGATGATAAACGGTCTGGCCGCCGTCGTCCTTCGTGTTCAACACGACTCGGTACCCGCGTTCCGCCAAGCCGACCTCTCGGGCCAGCTCGCGCGCGAACAGCAACAACTCGCCGAGCAGCGCCCCGTCCTCAACCTGCTCGAGCGAAGCGACGTGGTCCGTCGGGATGACCAGCAGGTGGGTAGGAGCCTGGGGGTTGATGTCGCGAAACGCCAGCAGGCGATCGGATCGCTTCACGATCGTCGCGGGAATCTCCCCCGACACCACCTTGCAGAAGATGCAATCGGCCACGGTTCAGGCGCCGAACGCTTCCCGGATCTTGTTCCAGAGCCCGCGGCCCACGCTCTCCGAGGGGGGATCCCCTTCGACTTTTTCGAGCTCGCGAAACGCCTGCTGCTGCTCCGGAGTGAGGCGCGTCGGCGTCCACACCGCGATGCGCACGTGCAGGTCCCCGCGTCCCCCTTCTCCGAGACGGGGGAGCCCCTTGCCGCGCAGGCGGTAGAGCGTGCCGGTCTGGGTGCCGGGCTGCACCTTGAGCGTCGCCGGTCCGTACGGGGTCGGGATTTCGACTTGGCCACCGAGGGCTGCCTGGCTGAACGACACCGGGAGGTCGTAGACCAGATCGTCGCCGTGGCGCTCGAAGCGCGGGTCTTCCGCGATCTCGAGCACGGCGATGAGATCCCCCGGCGGTCCGTTGCGCGGCCCGGGCACGCCCTGCCCGCGCACCGTGAGGTAATGGTGATCGGCCACGCCGGCGGGGACGTCGAGCTGCACGGTCTTCTCTGCCTTGATGCGACCTTCGCCACGACAGTGGTCGCACGGGTCGCGCACCACCGTGCCCTCACCGGCGCACGTGGGGCACGGCGACACCGAGACAAACTGGCCGAACATCGACTGCGCGGCGCGGCGGACCTCGCCGCTGCCACCGCAGGTGCCGCAGGAGGTCGCCTTGGAGCCCGGCTTCGCGCCGCTGCCCTGGCAAACCGGGCAGGTATCGAGCGTACGGAGCTTCACCGCTTTCGTGGTACCGGTCGCGACTTCGGCGAGGGTGAGCTTGAGCGATACTTTGAGATCGGGTCCGCGGCGGCGGTCGCGGCGCGTCCGCTCCCCACCCCCGAAGAACGCGTCGAAACCGCCCAGGCCGCCGAAGTCGCGCATGAAAATGTTGAGGGCTTCGGAGAGATCGAAATGCGCGAACCCGCCGCCGAACGGTGTGCCGGCGCCACGTAGCCCGGCCTCCCCAAAGCGGTCGTAGGCGGCGCGCTGCTCCGGATCGCGCAGCACCTCGTACGCTTCGGTGATCTCCTTGAACCGCTCCTCGGATCCCGGCGACTGGTTGCGGTCGGGATGGGATTCCATCGCGAGCTTGCGATACGCCTTCTTGATGTCCGCCTCGGATGCGTCGCGCGGCACCCCGAGGACCGAGTAGAAATCCTCGCGACGCCGGCTCATTGCAACAGCTCCTCCACCAGTCGGCTCGTGTGGTCCACCAGCGCGACGATCTTGTCGTAGGGCATGCGGGTGGGTCCGAGCACGCCGATCACGCCGGAGAGAGGCCCGGAGCGGTACGACGACGTCACGAGCGTAAATGCGGCAAGCTTCGGATCCACGTGCTCGCTGCCGATGGTGATGGTCAACCCAGGCGAGGTCCGTTCCGCCAGCGCGTGGCGCAACCGATCGCGCCGCTCGGTCACCTCGATCAATCCCTGCAACCGCTCGGCGGTGGCGAATTCCGGCTGGCCGGCGAGCGGCTGCGCCGACGACAAGAGGACGCCGCCCGCAAACGGACCGGCAGTGCCGGCGGCCGGGACGTCGAACAGCTCGTCCGCCTCCTGCACGAAGATGTTGAGCAGCTCGGTGGATTGCGGGCTCGCCGATGCGTCGCGCAGCCGATCGGAGAGTGTGGACCGGATTTCCCGCAGCGTGAGCCCGGCGAGTCGCTCGTTCAGCACCACGGCGACCTGCACCACGGGCTCTGCCGCCATTTGCGAGGGAACCTCCACGAAAATCGTCCGCACCGCCCCGCTCTTCAGGGTCAGGACGAGCAGCAGGCGCTCGCTCGAGACCTGGAGCAGCTGCAGCCGCTCGAGCACCGCCTCGTCGAGCGACGGCCCCACCGCTACCCCCAGCTCCTGCGTGAGCAGGCCGAGCACCTGGGCGGCCCGCGCCAGGATCTGGTCCACGGCGTTACGGGGGCCGGCCAGCTCCTCACGGATGTGGTGCGCCTGGTCGACCGACAATGCGGGGGGATGCATCAAGGCGTCCACGTACATCCGGTACGCCCGATCGGTGGGGATGCGGCCGGCGGAGGTATGCGGATGGTAGAGGTATCCCTTTTCCTCCAGGTCACTCATCGTATTCCGAATAGTGGCGGCGGAGAGACCGAGCCCGAACCGCTTCGCGATCGTCCGGCTGGCGGCCGGCTCGGCGGTCTGCACGTACGTCTCGATGACAGCGCCCAGAACCAGGCGCTCACGCTCGCTCAAGGGGGGGATCGTCAACGCTCCAACCTCTTTGAGTGAAACAAATTACGAAGTCGAGCCGGGGCTGGTCAAGGCGCCGACCAGCGCATCCAGCCGGAGCCACCCCTCAGGCGTGCAGCGCACGCGTCCCGCCTCCTCTACCACCCACCCCTTCTCCTCGAAGCGCACCAGCGACGCAGTACCATTCGGGAACGAGCCGGTGGGGACGCCCTCCGCCGTCCGCAACGAGAGATAGAGGTGCTCGAGCTCCCGCTGCTCGGGCGTCAGGTCTTCTTCGGATGCCACCGCCGTACGCCCCGCAGCAATCGCACGCCGGTACGCTTCCCACGGCGCGAGATTCCAGCGGCGCACGCGGCCGTCGAAGGAGTGGGCCGCCGGCCCGGCCCCCAGATACGGCCGGCCGGTCCAATAGGCGCTGTTGTGACGCGCACGCCGACCTTCGCGCGCCGCGTTGGACACTTCATAGAACGCATACCCGGCCACGGCCAGCCGCCGATGCGCTTCCAGGTATTCCTCGGCGTAACACTCATCGGACGGTGCCACGGCGGCCCCTCGCGCCATCCACCGGGCGAGCGGCGTGCGCGGTTCGACCGTCAGCCCATAGAGCGAAACGTGCTCCGGGTCGAGCGCGATGATCTCCTCGAGGTCGCGCGTCCAATCGCGCTCCAGCCCCGCCGGCACGGCGAAGATCAAGTCGAGCGACAGATTCTCGAATCCCGCATCGCGCAGCGTCTGCACGGCCGCGCGGGCGCGGGCGGCGTCGTGCACGCGATGCATCCATGACAAGACGCGATCGTTGAACGACTGGACACCAAGGGAGATGCGATTCACACCGGCAGCCCGCCATGCGGCGGCGTTCCCAGGAGTCGCGTCTTCGGGATTGACCTCCAGCGTCACCTCGGCGGCGTGCGGAGCAGCCGGACGCCGAACCACGTCGCGCAGCAGCGCAGCCATCGCGTCGGGCGGCAAGAGCGACGGTGTGCCGCCGCCGACGTACACGGTCTCGAGCGGACCCAGCTCCCCCACCCCTGCCAGCTCGGCACGAATCGCCCCGACATACTGGTCGGCGGGAATGCGCTTGCGCACCGCAATCGAGAAATCGCAATACGAGCAGCGGCGCACGCAGAACGGAACGTGGATGTAGAGATGGTGCACGATCTGAAGATACCAGCTTACGGAATGCGGATTGCGGATTGCGGAATGTCAATGAGAGCAGTACTGAGAGCAAACATCATCCCCGGCCGCTGCTGCACCAGTCCGCGCAATTCCAGCTCCGTCAGCGCCGTCAGCACGTCGCCGGTATCCCGTCCGGATGCGGAGACCAGGGCATCCACGTGACCCGGCTCGACGGCAAGCGCGTCCCACAAGGTTCGCTGCAGCGGACTCAGGTCGGATGGGAGGGCCCGTCCCGGTGCGCTCAACGCGGCCAGGCCCAGCTCTTCGAGCACATCCGCCACGGCGAGCGCCGGTTTGGCACCCTGCTGGATAAGCTTGTTGCAGCCTGCGGAAGTCGGGCTCGTGATCGGGCCGGGGACGGCGAGGACGCTGCGGCCCTGATCGAGTGCGCAGTCCGCCGTGATCAGCGCGCCCGAGCCGACGGCCGCCTCGACGACGACCGTGACGCCCGCCAACCCCGCGATGATCCGGTTGCGGCGTGGAAACGTACCGACGCGCGGCCGCTCGCCCGGCGGTAGCTCGGTGACGAGGCATCCCACCGCCGCCACCCGCTCGTACAGCGCGCGGTTCGCCGCCGGGTAGATCACTCCGAACCCGTTCCCCAGCACGCCGACCGTTCCGCCGCCCGCGTCCAGCGCCGCCGCGTGGGCCACCGCATCGAGCCCGCGTGCCATCCCGCTCACCACCACCGCGGCCCGGGCCACGCCGCCGGCCAGCAGGCGAGCCGCCTCCGCCCCGTAACTCGTGTGGTTTCGGCTGCCCACGATCGCGGCGGCGGGCCGCGCCAGCAGTGTCGCGTCGCCCCACAGATACAGCACCGCCGGCGGCTCGGCGATCTCGCCCAACAGCGGCGGGTAGGCCGCGTCGCCCGGCAGGACCACCGTCGCGCCGAGCCGGTCCAGCTGGGCCAGAATCGCTTCCCCCGCTCGGCGGCCGCCGGCGCGCACCGCCGCCGCCGCCGCGGGCCCGAACCC
>JBOHSO010000411.1:0-6697 GCA_050921685.1 Gemmatimonadales bacterium | reverse complement strand
GGCGAGCACCTCGTTGCCGCTCCGGCCCGGCCGCATCTCGGCCATCACGATGTCCTGCAGGCGATTGGACTGGGCCAGCGCGCGCACCAGCCCGGCGGGCGCGTCGCGCTCGCCCTCCCGCAGCACGTATCCCATGTGCTGGGTGTCGGTGTTCAGGCCCAGCGCCGTGAGGCCGAAATCGCAATGCAGCACGTCGCCGCGCTGGATCACAACCTCGCCGGAGTCGGACAGGTCCACGCCGCGCCGCTGCACGTCCACGTCGGGCTGGAACCACGTGCCCAGGCCGAGGTCGTTCACGCGCTGGCGCATCCACCAGACGACGTCCTCGTTCGTCGTTTTCCCGGGAGTGATCACGCGATCCGAGAACGCTGTCTCGATGATGTCCCACACCAGCTCCATCATGCGGCGATACACCGGCGTCATGCCCGGCGCGCGGATCGCCTGGTAGTCGAGCGGCAGCCGCTCGGCGCGCACCACGCGACGCAGATAGGCGGGGGGCAGCGATGCCCGCAGCTGCTCCCATTCTCCGGCGGACAGGCCGTCCGAGAACGCGTGGGTATGCGAGATGTCTACCGCGATGGTCCGCGGGTCGCGCTCTCCGATCACGCGCGCGAGCAGGTCCCATTGCGCCTGGCCCACCAGCTCCGGCCGCCTGCCCAGGGTCGGGTCGACCGTGTCCCGGGCGAATACCGCCTCGTACAGCCCGCCCTGTGACGCCCCGCCCAGCGCCAGGCGCTCCACGCCGCGGTCGGGGCCGCGGTCGGTGAACACGTAGATCGTGCGCCGCCGCGCGAAAAACGTCGTGGGCGACACCAATGCCCAGAACACCGGGTCCTCGTTGTACTCCCGCATCGGGATGACCCACATCTGGACGCCGACCTGCCGCATGAGGCGTGGCAGCACGGAGTCGAGCCGGTAGCGCAGCCACTGCTGCTGCACGGCGACCTGCTCCCGCAGCTGGCCCAGGGGCCGATGCGGCGTGCTGCTGAGCGTGGGCGGCTCGATCGGGGTCTGGAGCAAGAGGGCGACGAGCGCGAGGGCCGGAGTGTGCATGAGGGGATTGTCCTCCGTGGCTGGATGGCGACCGGATTTTCAGTTACTCTCCCGCCGCCGGAGCGCCATTATACCCTGGCTCGAGGCATCGGCCAAGCGCGTATGACCACCGTACACTCGATTCCACGCCGATGACGCGCTCCCGGACGCGCGTCGCCTGGATCGTCCTGGGCCTGCTCACCACCGTGCAGGTGGCGATCGGCGCCCGACGGGCGGTCGTCATGTTCCGCGAGGGGCTGGCCGCCGGGGTGGAGCCGCTGCGCTGGTCCGCCGCGCTCGGCGAGGACCTGCTTCTCTGCGGGCTGCTGGCGCTCGCCGCCTGGTGGTGGCTCCCAGCGCGCGGTCCGCGCCGGCCCGCGGCGTGGGCCGTCCGGTTTCTGCTGCTCGCTTGGCTGGTGGGGCTGTTTCACTACGCGTGGGGATTGCTAACCGGCCGGCTCGAGCACGCTGTCACCTGGCTCGTGATCGCGCTCCTTTTCGCCGCCGGTGCAGTCGTCCGGCGTGTGACCGACGAGCCCGTCGGCCCGGCCGCCCCCGAGCCGCACCGGGCGCTGCGGCATCCGGCGACCTGGCTGGCGATCCTGTTCTACGCCGCCCAGGCGCCGCATCTCGTCTTCCCCTATCACTACACCGACGCGGTGCAGATCTGGGCGTGCCGCGCGTTCCAGTTCGCCGCTCGGGGAGGGATGACGGGGATCTTCGATTGCCTCGACCCGGCGCGCCCGCCGCTGCATTCGATCCAGTTGTGGCTGGGGATCGAGGACCCCACGTTTCAAGGCCGGTTGCTGCCGTTTCTTCTGGTGGGAGCGTTCGGTCTCCTGCTCCACCACCTGCTGCGCCGCGTCGCGCCGCGGCTCGCGCCCTGGGGCCTGCTCTGGTTCTTCGCGACCGGCGCCGTGCTGCAACAGGGACTCAACTCGTACGCCGGCGTGCCGCAGATGCTCGCGATCGGGGTATGCATCGCGCTGGCCACCGACGATGGGACGCTGGCCGGCCACCGCCGGCTCGGCATCGCTTGGGGGCTCGTGGCGGGTGCGGCCGTGGCCCTGATCAAGCGAGACGGCATGCCGGAGCTCGTCGTGGTGGCCGGTGTGCTCATCGTGCTGGCGGCCGACCGTCGTGACCCGCGGCTCTGGGCGCCGCTCGTGGGCGTGGCCCTGGGCTATCTGAGCTGGGTGGTGCGACCGGCGGAGCTGCTGGCCCCGGCGCTGTTCGAGCCGAGCCTCGGGTCGTGGACGCCGGCGGCGGCGCTGCGGGCGATGAAGACCCTGCTGTTCGGCGTGCAGGGCCAGGTGTTCTCGCACTACGGGTGGGGCGCGTTCGCCTGGACCTGGATCATCGTCGCCGTCTGGGCGTGGCGGCAGGGGCCAGGGTCTGAGCTCGCGCGACGCTGGGGCCTGGTGGGGCTCGCCGGCTGGGTCGCCACGCTCGGCCTCTACGTGGTGCTGACGTTCCTGGGCCAGCCCCAGATGAGCACCCTGTATGTGATCCGCACCGGCTTCGGCCGGCACCTGGTGCACTTCTTCCCATTCTGCCTGTTGCACGCCACGGCCGCCGCCGAGCGGCTGATTCGCGCACCCGAGCCGCGCGCCGCCGGCTGATCAGCGCCGCCAGATCCCGACGGCGAGGGTGAGCCAGCCGCCGAGGAAGAGCGCGCCGCCCAGCGGCGTCACCGCGCCCCACCACCGGGTGCCGGTCAGCGCGAGCAGATAGAGGCTGCCGGAGAACAGCACCGTGCCCACCACGAACAGCCACCCCGCGGCGCGCACGGGCGTGGAGGGCCACTGCGCCCCGGCCCAAGCGACGAAGAGCAAGGCGAGGGCGTGGTACATCTGGTAGCGCGCTCCGGTTTCGAAGGCCGCGAGCAGCTCTCCCGGAAGACGGGTCCGCAGGGCGTGGGCGCCGAACGCCCCGGCGGCCACGGCGAGCAGGGCGGAAACGCTCCCGGTAAGGGCGAAGCCGCGATCCATCACCCGATGCGGCGCCCGGAGACTTCGATGGCGCGATAGCGCTCCAGCCGTCCCGAGCTGCCGACGAAGCCGTTGGCGAACCAGCTCGTCAGCGTCACGACGAGGGCACCGAGGGTCGCCGCCCAGAGGCCGCTCACCGCGACACCGGGCAACAGCTTCGCAACCAGCGCCAACGAGATCCCGTTGAGCACCAGCAGAAACAGCCCCAGCGTCGCGATGGTGAGCGGCAGCGTGAGGACGAACAGCACGGGTCGCACGAACGCATTCACCAGGCCGAGCAGCAGGGCCGCGACGAGCAGGCTGCCCCAGCCCTGGATCGCCAACCCGGACACGATGGCATCGGCGACCCACAGCCCGAGCGCCGCGATGAGCAGACGAGTGACGAAGCCCCTCATCGGCTGTTCCAGGCGGCGAGGTTGCGCTCGAGCTGGCGCGTGTGCCGCTCCAGGTGCTCGCCGTAGATCTTGAGCCAGTCCTCGGCGCCGTAGGATCCCGATTCGGTGTGCTGGCCGATCCGGGCCCAGTCCGATTCGGACATGCGGTGCAGCAGCGCCACGGTGTTCGCGCGCACCGCCTGAACGGTGCTGAGCGCCGGCTCGAGCGGCAGCGAATGGTAGTCGAGCTGCACGGCCCAGCGCTCCTGGTCGTAGCCCTGGATGACGGGTTGCTGCTCCGCCAGCAGGTAGCGGATCCGGGCGTGGGCGTTGGTTTCGGAATCGGCGCAGTGCACGATCACTTCGTGCGCCGACCATTTGCCGGACGCCGGGCGCCATTGCCGCGCGTCCAGCGGGATCTTGTCGAGCGCCGCCTTCAACAGGGCGGGGCCGTTGGCGTAGCGGTCGATCAGCGCGGTGCGTTCAGCGGAGGTAAGGGCCATGACTCAGGGTCTCCGGCGCAGCAGGTCCCACAAGATCAGCACGGTACCCGTCACCGACGCGCCGATGAGGATCGGCTGCATCGGGCGCAGCGACGAGCGGGAAATACCGATAGCGGGGTTGGCGGGAAGCTCGGGGAGCCGCGGCAGCAGCAATCCGATGAACAGCCAGTCGATCGCGGTGACCGCGAGCAGCGTGGCTCCAAAGATCGCGAGGGTCCGGTTCGGGAGGCGCGTGGAGAGGCGTGCCGCGACGATCCACAGCGCGAGGGCCCCGAAGAGGCCGGCGCCCCATACCGCGGGATCTCCAAGGGTGATGCCATAGACGACGATCCAGGTGAAGCCGCCCAGCATGACGCCGGCCAGGCCGCCAAGGACACCCGGGCGCGTGCCGCTATTCGCCGTCATGGCGGGGGAAGATAACGGCCCGCCACGAACTGCGCCGTCGCGCCCAGCGGCATCTGGACGCCGAGCCGCTCGTCGAACAGGATGGCGCCGCGCAACGAGTCGCGCCCCCACCACGAGGCGTTCAGCCCCGCGAACGGCCCCAGGTCCACGGGCCAGCCGAACACCGTCACCCGCTCCGGCACCCCGAACCAGCTGACGGCGAGTGTCTGGGCCTTGGGGACGGAAAAGATCAAACGGCCCCGGTAGAGACATTGCCTCGCGATCGACACGGTGTCGGTGTCGAGCACGATGTCGGTGAGCGTGAAGCGGTCGCCCATTTCCGGGAGGGTGAGCGTGTCGCCGCGGGCCACCACCCAGTGTCCGGCGTAGGACAGGGAATAGCGGGCCAGCTCCCGCCGGGCGTTGCCGGAGCCGCAGGGACTCGAGGGAGTGCAGCTGTGGGCAACGAGGGTGAAGGTGAGGGCGCGAGCGAGGCCGCGGGAGCCGTGCATACGCGGTGCAGTGTAACCCACTGCACTGGCTGACTTGCCATAGCAAACAGTATCAAACATAATAAAACATCGCTAATCTTCTAAATTACGATTGGCCTTCAACGAGGGTCTAGCGTATGGCGAGCAACGGGTACAAGGGTTTCCTGTTCGCGCTGCTGAGCGAGCGCGAGCGGTTCTTCGAAGACGTCGTGGAAGGCCGCGCGCTCGGCACCAAGCTGCGCTACGCGCTCTGGACCGTGCTCGGACTGAGCGCGTTCTACGGTCTGGTCGCCGGCGCCTATTCCGGCTGGGCCCAGGCGGTCTCGGCGGCGATCAAGCTCCCGGTGCTGCTGCTCGCCACGCTGGTCGTGTGCTTTCCCGTGTTCTTCGTGGTCCAGGTGCTGATGGGATCGCGGCTCCGGCTCACGCAGGTGCTCGTCCTCGTGGCGTCGTCGCTGGCGCTGATGTCGATCCTGCTCGCGGCCTTCGTGCCGATCACGGCGTTCTTCCTCATCACGGGGGCGAACTACTACTTCCAGCACCTGCTGCACATCGCGATTGCGCTCATCGCCGGGCTGTTCGGGATGCTGGCGCTGCACGACGGGCTGGCGGTGATCTGCGAGCAGCGGGGCGTGTATCCGCGCCGCGCGCTCACGATGATGCGCATCTGGGCGCTGCTGTTCGCGTTCGTCGGGATCCAGATGGCCTGGAACCTGCGCCCGTTCCTGAGCGACCGCCGCGAGCCGTTCCGCGTGTTCGGCAAGTACGAGGGGAACTTCTATGCGGCCGTCGTCTACGCGGTGAACAAGCTGCTGACGGGGGAAGGGAAGCCGCCCGCCGCGGCGCCCGCGCCGCGGTCGCTGCACGACCTGTTTCCCGCGACACCCGAGTCCACCCGCGATTCGGGCGTGCCGCGGCGGCCATGATGGACCGGCATCGCCCCGAGGTGGGGAACGAGATCCTCACGCTGGAGGAGGTCGCGGCGTATCTGCGGCTCACCCCGCAAACGATCTACAAGTGGGCGCAGGAACGCCGCATCCCGGCCGTGAAGCTCGGGAAGGAATGGCGCTTCCGCCGCAGCATCCTCGATCGCTGGCTCGACGAACAGATGCTGGGCGGCGATCCGGGGTTCGCGCGGCTGCGCGGCGAGCGTTGAGGCGCCGATGAGTTGGTGGGCGGATGCGTCGCTCGATGAGTCGCGGCTGAGAGCCGCGTCTCGGCTAGCTGTCGCGTGAAGCGACGAGCGGTATCAAGCCGTGTCACTTTTAGTGACAGTTCAGCCGAGTCGCGACTCTCAGTCGCGAAAAAATGGCGTCAGGATTCGGTGTTTTCGCAACCTGCTACGGCCCGATCGTGTCCCCCGCCTGCACCCGCGCGCTCGCCGAATCCGCGGCGCTCATCGCCCGCCCGACGCCCCGCGCCCCGGGGATCGACGATTGCGACAGGATCGAGTCGCGCTGCCGCTGCGTCAGTGAATCACCGCTGCCGCGTTGCCCGCTCCCCTGATCGCTCCCGCCACACGCGGCAGTCGCCAGCACCACCAAGGCCACCAGAATCACGGAACGCACTTGCGCCTCTCGTCTGAAAGCCACTCGCAACTTGCCGTCTTGCAACTTCACCGGCAACCGGCAGCTTGCAGCTCGACTCCATCGGAGCCGGGTCATGAAGCGGCTGCTGCTCTTCGCCTGCATCGTGCTTGGATGCCGTCAGCCATCGCCGTCACGCGCCGCGCTCGCGGATGCGCTCGCCGGCGGCGCCTGGGTGGACCTCTCCTACCCCTTCGACTCGACCACGATCTACTGGCCCACCGCCAAGCCGTTCCACCTCGAGGTCGTCTCGGCCCAGCGCACCGCCGCCGGCTTCTACTACGCCGCCAACAACCTGTCGGCGGCCGAGCACGGCGGCACCCATCTCGACGCGCC
>JBOHSO010000410.1:0-5983 GCA_050921685.1 Gemmatimonadales bacterium | reverse complement strand
CCATGATCCAGAAGCTGGTCGCACACCCCGAAGCCACGCAAAAGGACTTGGCGTCGCTACGCTTCGTCACCTCGGCCGGCGAGGCGCTGCCGGTCGAGCTTCAGCGTCGCTGGCAGGAGAGGTTCGGGGTCGAGATCCTCGACGGCCTCGGCACCGCCGAGATGTGGCACATCTTCATTACCAACCGAATCGGCGCGGTGCGCCCCGGGACGCTGGGGCAGGTGGTGCCGGGATTCGACGTGCAGGTGTGCGACGAGGCTGGACGGCCGCTGCCGGACGGCGAGGTGGGAATGCTGTGGGTGCGCGGCAACTCACGCGCCATCGGCTATTGGCAACAGATGGAGAAGACCAAGCAGGCGTTTCGTGGCGAGTGGTACGTGTCGGGCGACCTGATCCGCCGCGATCCCGACGGCTTCATCACCTACCACGGCCGGGCGGACGACATGCTCAAGGTGTCGGGCAAATGGCTGTCGCCCCAAGAGGTCGAGGGATGCCTGCTGCAGCACCCCGCCGTGCGCGAGGCGGCGGTGGTCGGGGTGGTGGGCGCCGGCGGGCTTACCAAGCCGCACGCGTTCGTGGTGACGACCCAGCGCTCGGCGGGGCTGGTGGAGGAGCTGCGGGCGTTCGTGGCGCAGCGACTCGAGGGCTACAAGGTGCCGCGTGACATCGTATTCCTGGAGTCGCTGCCGCGGACTCACCTGGGGAAGGTGGATCGCGGGAAGTTGCGTCGCGGGTGAGACGTCCGGACTAACTCGCCATCGCCCCGAGCGCCTTCTTGCAGCGCGGGCAGCTCACGATCGCGACGTACCCGATCATGGCGGGCCCGCCGCGAATCTTGTGCCACGCCATTTCGCTGAGCGTCGCCTTGCAGTGCGGGCACACCGGAGGCAGCTCGCTGTGTTGCAGCTGAATCTTCTGGGCCATGGTCCGCCTCTCTAGCCCGCGGTGTTGGCGACACAATCGATGACCCCGAGACAATGCGGGCACGACAGCACCGCCGCGTAGCCAAACGACGGGCCACCGCGCACCTTGTGCCAGCACACCGTGTGCAGCGGCGTTTCGCACCAGGGGCACAGCGGGTGCGAGTCGGCGGGGTGCATCAGCACCTTGTTGCTCCAGGCTTCGGTAACCATCGGGCCCTCGAGGGTCGCGCTCAATGTACGGTCATCCGGTCCTCATCGCCGCCGAGCTGCGGAACCTGCTCGAGCCGGCCCAGCTCGAGGGACTGGCGGTGACGTGGCTCTCACAGCATGAGCCCACGCCGGCCGGCGACTGGGTGGCCCTCGTCCCGCTGCTCACGCGCTGGGTCGGCGGCACCGAGTTCAAGAAGCTGCCGCAGCTGCAGATCGTCGCCAACGTCGCGGTGGGCTACAATAACGTCGATCTCGTCGCGGCCGAGCTGCGCCCCGTCGTGGTCACCAACACCCCCGACGTCCTCACCGATGCCACCGCCGACCTGACCTGGGCTCTCATCCTCGCCTGTGCCCGCCGGCTGCTCGAGGGAGTCGAGTTGATC
The DNA here is from genome assembly GCA_050921685.1 of Gemmatimonadales bacterium. Lineage (GTDB taxonomy): Bacteria > Gemmatimonadota > Gemmatimonadetes > Gemmatimonadales > GWC2-71-9 > DASTHG01. The sequence continues at coordinate 4,467 of JBOHSO010000410.1, read as the reverse complement.
CGCAGCGGCCGGTGGACGGGCTGGCACCCCGAGCAACTGCTCGGGATCGAGCTGCGCGGCTGCCCGTGGGCCTCCTCGGGGCGGGGCGCATCGGGCAGGCGGTCGGGCGGCGTGGGCGGGCCCTCGGGATGAGCCTCAAGTACACGACCCGGAACCCCAAGCCCGAATTCGAGGCCGCAACCGGTGCCGGGCGGGTCGAGCTGGGGCGGGCTGTTCCGGGAGAGTGACGTGGTGTCGCTGCATGTCCCGGCCGTTCCGGATCTCGTGGGAGTGGTCAATTCGGAGAACCTGGCGCGGATGAAGCCGGGGGCGATCCTCGTGAACACGTCGCGCGGCGAAGGCGCTGGCCAACGTGCAGGTGGTGCTCGTCGGAAAGCCGCCGTTGACCCAGGTGTACCGCTGGTTACCTTCCAGTTCCGGAATGCCCCGGACCCAGACCAAGAGCACGATTCTCCTCGACGCCCGCGCGCTCGCGCGGGCGCTTCAGCGTATGGCGGTGGAGATCCTCGAGCTGGCCCACGGCACGACGGACCTGGTGCTCGTCGGCATCCAGCGGCGCGGCGTCGAGCTCGCCGAGCGGTTGGCGCGGATCATCGAACGCGAAGCAGGCGGCACCATCCCCCGCGGCGCCCTCGACATCACCCTGTACCGCGACGATCTCCAGGTGGTCGGCCCCAAGCCGGTGATCGGCGAAACCCGTCTACCCGGTGACCTCACCGGGAAGCACGTCGTGATCGTGGACGACGTGCTCTTCACCGGCCGCACCGTGCGCGCCGCGCTGGACGAGCTGGCCGACTTCGGGCGGCCGAAACGCGTTTCTCTGTGCGTGCTGGTCGACCGCGGGGGGCGCGAATTGCCGATCCAGGCCGACGTGGTGGGAAAGGTGGCCAAGGTGGAATCGGGCGAGCGGGTGGACGTCCTGGTCGAAGAGCTGGACGGGCGGGACGAGGTGCACGTGGTGGCGCGCGTATGACGCCGGTGCTGGAGAAGGACCTGGTCGGGCTCGAGTACCTGACGGCCGACCAGATCCGGCTGATTCTCGACACTGCCGAGCCCTTCAAGGAAGTCTCCGAGCGGCCGATCAAGAAGGTGCCTGCGCTGCGCGGCAAGACGATCGTCAATCTGTTCTTCGAAGCCTCCACCCGCACCCGCATCTCCTTCGAGTTCGCCGAGAAGCGGCTCTCGGCGGACACGGTGAACGTGGCGGCGACGGGCTCCGCGGTGCAAAAAGGCGAGACGCTGGTCGACACCGCGCGCAATCTCGAGGCGATGCGCATCGACATGGTGGTGATCCGCCACAGCGCGTCGGGCGCGGCCCAGTTCCTCGGGACGCGCATCCGCTCCAACGTCATCAACGCCGGCGACGGCAAGCACGAGCATCCCACCCAAGGGCTGCTCGACCTGCTCACGATTCGCGACAAGCTCGGCCGAATCGACGGCGTCAAGGTCTGCCTCGTGGGCGACTTCCTGCACTCGCGAGTGGCGCGCTCGAATTTCTGGGGGCTCACGAAGCTGGGCGCGCAGGTGGCCGTCTGCGGCCCGCGCACGCTGCTGCCGCGCGGCATCGAGGAGCTCGGGGTCACCGTGTTCGCCCGGGTCGAGGAGGCGATCGAGTGGGCCGACGTGCTGAACGTGCTGCGGCTCCAGCTCGAGCGGATGGAGAAGGGGTTCATCCCCTCGGTGCGCGAGTACTACCGCGTGTTCGGCGTGACGATGGAGCGGCTCGACCGCGCGCCGCGCACCCTGACCATCATGCACCCGGGCCCGATGAACCGCGGCGTCGAGATCGACTCGCGGGTCGCCGACGGACCCCACAGCGTCATCCTCGACCAGGTGACCAACGGCGTCGCGGTGCGCATGGCGGTGTTGTACCTCCTCGCCGGCGGCCGCCCCGAGCTCGCCCTGACCGCGAAGGGCGGAGCCGCCGAGTGACGCGCCCCATCCTGCTCCGCCACGGCCGGGTGATCGACCCGAGCCGCAAGCGAGACGAGACGGCGGACGTGCTGGTGCAGGACGGGAAGATCGCCGCGGTGGGTCCCGGGCTCGGCGCGCCCGACGGGGCCGACGTGCGCGACGTGCGTGGGCTGGTGGTGGCGCCCGGTCTCGTCGACGTGCACGTGCATCTGCGCGAACCGGGGAACGAGGTCGAGGAAACCGTCGCCAGCGGCGCGCGCGCAGCGGTGGCGGGCGGGTTCACCGCGGTGTGCGCGATGCCCAACACCGATCCCGTGACCGACAACCAGGCGGCGGTCGGCTTCATCGTGCGCCAATCGGTGCGGGCCGGCCTCGCGCGGGTCTACCCGATCGGCGCCGTCTCGGTTGGCCAGCGGGGCGAGCAGCTCGCCGAGTTCGGCGAAATGGTCGGTGCCGGAGCGGTCGCCGTCTCGGACGACGGCCGGCCGGTAGCGTCGGGACATCTGATGCGGACGGCGCTGGAGTATGCGCGCTCGTTCGGCATCCCGGTTGCGGACCACTGCGAGGAGCCGACGCTCGCCGCCGGCGGTGCGATGCACGAGGGCCTGGTCTCGGCACGGCTCGGCTTGAAAGGCATCCCCGCCGCGGCCGAGGAGATCATGGTGGCGCGCGACGTGCTGCTCGCCGAGCTGACCGGCGGGCACGTGCACCTGTGCCATATCTCCACCCGCGGGTCGGTGGAACTCATCCACCGTGCCAAAGAACGGGGGATTCGGGTGACCGCGGAAGTGACACCACATCACCTCACGCTCACCGATGCGGCGTGCGACGGCTACGAAACCCACGCGAAGATGAACCCGCCGCTGCGGGAGGCGGCGGACATCGACGCGCTGCGCCAGGGACTCCGCACGGGTGTGATCGACTGCATCGCGTCCGATCACGCCCCCCATGCGTACGACGAGAAGGACGCGGCGTTCGACGACGCGCCCTTCGGAATCGTCGGACTCGAGACGGCGTTCGGCGTCGCGCACACCGAGCTGGTGTGCGGCGGTGTCTGCGCGCTCCCCGAGCTGCTCGCGTGGATGAGCACCGTACCGGCCGGAGTGTTTCATCTCCCGGGTGGCACGCTGACGCCCGGAGCCGCCGGGGACGTCTGCGTGCTCGACATCACCGCACCGTGGGTGGTCCGTCCCGCAGATTTCCAGTCCAAGAGCCGCAACACGCCGTTCGCCGGTCGCGAGCTGGTGGGCCGCGCGGTGTTGACGCTCGTCGCCGGTCGTGTGGCGCACGATCGGGAGGTGACGGGGCAGCGGTGACGCGCGGCGCCGTGGCTCGACGCATGGCCGAGTGCTGCCGGCAGCTCGCGCAGCGCGGGCTCACCGCGGGGCAGGACGGCAACGTGTCGGTGCGCGTGGGCCGCGATCGGGTGTTGGTGACGCCGAACGGCGTCCTCAAGTCCGGGCTCACGGCGGCGGACATGGTCGAAGTCGACCTCACGGGCCGCCGCCGCCGTGGTCGCCGCAACCCCACCAGTGAATTGGACTTACACTTGCGAATTCTGCAGCGGCGGCGCGACATCAGCGCTGTGGTGCACGCGCATCCACCGACGGCGACGGCGTTCGCGGTGGCAGGCGAAGCGCTGACGTCTTTTGTGCTGCCCGAGCTTATCTTCTTAGTCGGTTCGGTCCCGCTGGTGCCGTATGGCACGCCGGGAACGCCCGAGATGGGCGACCGGGTCGAGCCGTACCTCGAGCGCCACGACGCGCTGCTGCTCGCCAATCACGGCGCGGTGACGCTGGGTCGCTCGCTCGACGAAGCGTGGATTCGGATGGAGACCCTGGAGCACGCGGCGCGCATCGTGTTCGGCGCGCGCGCGCTCGGGCGAGTGACCGCGCTGGACCCCCGCGCGGTAGCGCAGCTCGAAGCCCTGCGCGCGCGTACGACACGGGAGCGGGATGTCTAAAGCACCCACCAAGAGCACCGCCGCCATTCAACGCTTGCTCGAAGAGCGACGCCAATACGAGGCGTGGATCGCCAGGATCGACGCCGCGGGTGGTGCCGCGCCATCCACGGTGCGCAGCCGCGTGCGCGCGGACTACGAGGCGCGGCTCAACGCGGTCACCGAGGAGTTGAAGGTCCATGCCGAAGCGGCGCGGCTGATGGCGGCGCAACGTCGGGAGTTGCGCAAGGACTTGCAAGTCAAGGAGACGCAGGCCGCCGAGCGGCTCTCCGAGGCGGAGCTGCGCCATGCGGTCGGGGAATACGACGAATCGCAGTGGACCCAGGTGCACAAGGAAGCGCTGGCCGAGCTCGTGTCGGTGCGGGAGGAGCTGGGGTCGATCGAGGAAGACATCGCGCAGCTGGAGGAGCTCGAGCGTCTGGTGCGCACGCGCCCCACGCCGCCTCCGATGCAGTCCCCGGCCGCGGCCGCGCATCCCGCCTCACCACCGGCCGCGTCCCCTCCGTCCCCGGCGCCGCAGCCGGCTCCCGCGGCCGCAACCATGTCGTCCTCGATGCCGCGGGTCGGGTCGCCGCCCCGGCCACCGCCACAGC
>JBOHSO010000409.1:0-4541 GCA_050921685.1 Gemmatimonadales bacterium | reverse complement strand
CTCCAACTCCGCACGTTCGCTCGCGTCGAGTACGACGGGTCGTGTCCGGTTCGCCATGCGCCTTCCAGGAACGGGAGCATGACTAACTTAACACTATTTACGTAACTAGAACACTAGCGGCCACTTTGCACCGGAATGTCCGAAACGACCGCCGCCGGGCCCCGTCTCGGAGACCCGGCGCTGGATTTCGTGCGGCCCTCTACGGCCGAGAGTGACGTTTCCCTTTGAGCGGCGCCCGCGTCGCCCTCCTCTCCTTTGGATCTGCCGCCGACGCGGCCGGGACGCTCCTCACGTCACTCCTCGAGGCCCCTGCTCGACGCCTCACCCTCGACGACCTGCCCACATCGCTCTCGGAGTCCGACGTCCTCTGGGTCCACACCGACGACGAGCCGCCGCCCTTGCCGCGGGGGGTCATCATGCCCTGGGTGGAGCGGGGGGGCAGGCTGTTGCTCACCCAGCGGGCCAGCGGTTGCGTGGCGGCGCTCGGGCTCGAACGGGACGGGCCGAACGACACCGCCATCCGCGTCTGGCGCCACGAAGCCGACGAGCTGTGGTTCCCGGAGTTCCGGAAATTCGGCGCCTTCCCGCATATCCGCGGTTTGGCGGGATTCGGATCGCACCCGCTGTTCGATGGGTCGGGGCAAGGGATCTTCGTGTGGGCACCGAGCGAGGGCGAGCGCTACGTGCAGGCGACGTATGCGCGCGGCAGGCGTCCCGGCCGGGGTGGCGTCGTCGCCTGCGAACGCTCGTACATCCACGTCAACCCCGATCGCGTGGTGGCGTGGGAGTATCCAGTGGGACACGGCGGCGTGTTGTGCGTCGGCGCCTTCGTGGTGCCCGGTGCCCGCGACCCCTTGCTCGCCCGGCAGCTCCGCACCCTCCTCACGAACGCCCTGGCCGGGGATGCCATCCCCCATCACACCCGGTCCGGGCCCGCAACGTGTTGGCCGCCGCCGGGCCGTATCGCCCGCGAGGATCCGAATCTCGTGCTCCCCGACCGACTGCGTCTCGACGGGCCGCTGCCCGGGCTCGAGTCGCCGCTGCACGTCGAGAGCCGTGCCTTGACCGACGAGCCGGTCATGCTGGCCGGCCGGCGCATGCTCGTGGTGGGCGGCGAGCAGCGCGGGATCCGGGAGATCTGGATCCATCCGTATCGCGCGCTGCAGGGTCTGACGGTGACGATCGGCGGCGAGACGCCGTTGGTGCGCGACGTGCAGATCACCCCGACCGTGGTGCAGCGGCACCTCGTGAGCCGCGCCCGTATCGTCGAGGAGGCGGTGTCGGTTGCGTTGGAGCACCCGATCGCCCTGCTCGACTACCGGCCGGAAAAAATCGGGCGCGCGCGCGGGCTGCGCGTGGTGCCGGAGCTCGCATTGCGTTGGCGGGTGGACCTGCGACGCGTCTGGCCGTACCCGGCAGGTGGTGGGGGCGATCTACGGTATCGGGTCGCGCCCGAGGGCGGCACGTTGCTCGTCACCGATGCGACGGGGATGCCGCGGGCGGCGTTCCAGCCGAGCCGACCGGTCGAGTGGCGCCTGGAGTCCGCGGAGGATGGTCCGGCCCTGCTGTGTGAGCTGCGGGTGGAGCTCGAAGCACCGTTGCGGCTCGCCGTGCTGGGCGGCACCTCGCGGGCCGAGCTCGATGGCGCGGTGGCGGCGCTCGGGCGCCAGGGGGTGCAGGGGCTCACCGCCCAGCGGCAACGGCACGAGGCGCATGTGCGGGAGCACTTCGTGCGGCTCCGCTCACCCGACGAGGGAGTGAATCGCGCCTTCGAGTGGGCCAAGCTGCGTCTGGACAGCTGCTTTGTGGACACGCCGGGCGTGGGGCGCGGTCTGGTGGCCGGGTATGCGGCGTCACGTCCCGGCTGGGGAGACGGCCGGCCGGGCTACGCCTGGTACTTCGGGCGGGACGCCTGTTGGACGGCGATGGCGTTGCTGGCCGCGGGCGACTCCGCCAGCTGCCGGATGGTGCTGCGGTTCCTCGGTGCGACACAGGACGGCAGCGGCAAAGTGATTCACGAGTACTCCACGAGCGGGCTCGCCCACCACGACGCGGCCGATTCGACGCCGCTGTACCTGCTGCTCGCGGGCCGGTACGCGGCCTGGACCGGTGACCTCGCGTTTCTCGAGGAGCGGTGGCCGGAGCTCGAGCGCGCCTACCGTTTCTGCCTGGAGACGGACACGGACGACGACGGGCTCATCGAGAACTCCCGCGTCGGCCACGGCTGGATCGAGATGGGGCCCCTCTCCGGCGCCCACGTGACGCTGTATCTGGCGAGTGTCTGGGTGGCGGCGCTCACCGCGATGGAGCCGGTGGCCCGCGGGCTGGGACGGGCCGGCATGGCCGACGAGCTCGCCGAGCGCGCCGCTCGTGGGCGGGCCCAGATCGCGAAACGGTTCCGCACGGGTGACGGGTATGCCCTGGGGCTGTTGGCCGACGGGACGCCGCAGCGCCAGCGGACCGCGCTCACGGCCGTGGCCCTGCTGCTCGACGCCGTCGACCCGGCTCCCGCCACGGCCTGGTTCGACGCCATCGAGTCGCCGGAGTTCTCGACGCCGTGGGGCGTGCGGCTGCTCTCGCGCCGGGATGCCCTGTACAGTCCGACCGGCTATCACAGCGGGGCCGTCTGGCCGCTCTACACCGGCTGGGTGAGTCTCGCCGAGTACGCCGGTCACCGCGGTGACCAGGCGTACGCGCACATCATCGCCAACGCGTTTCTCCCGTTTCAGCGAGGGCAGGGGATGTTCGACGGAGTGCTGAACGGCGACACGGAGGAAGCCGTCGGCGTGTGCCCCGACCAGGCGTGGTCGGCGGCGATGCTCGTGACACCGCTGATCGAAGGGATGCTCGGCGCTCGACCGGACGCGATGGCGGCTCAGCTGTCGCTCGCGCCCCACCTGCCGAAGCGCTGGAGCAGCTGCGAGTGGCGTGGGCTGTACGTCGGGCTCACCTCGCTGGATGTGCGGGTGAGCAGCCAGCCCGACCGAGTGACCGTGGCGTTGCGCCGCACCGCGGGGGGGCGCCTGGCCGTCACCGTCTCGCCCGCGCTGCCGCCGGGCCGGACCGCGACGGAAGCGCGCGTCGACGACACGGCGCTGGTGCCACTCAGCGTCGAGCGGATGGGATGCCGGCACGCCGAAGTGCGCCTCGAGCTGAGTGATGAGCACGAGGTAGAGATTTGGCACAGGAGTGAATAACGGCGCCGCAGGGGTCGTGAGCGCGGGCGCTCGCCCGTGCGTGGCGCTGTGCGTCGTGCACGGCATCGGCATGCAGCGCAAGGACTGGGCCGACGAATTCGTCGCCACCGTGCGACGGGTGGTCGCCCGGCGACATCCGGAGATCGACGTCTATCCGCTCGTCGTGTGGTGGGCGCCGGTGACCCAGCGCTACGAGGACAAGCTGATCGCCCGTCACCGCAGCGGGCTGTCGTGGAACCGGCTGCGGCGGCTCGTGATCGGATTCGGCGGGGACGTGGTCGCCTATCAGTCGCCATCGGAGCGCGACGCGCCTCTGTCGCGGACCTATCGCGCCGTACACGCGCGGATCGATCGGCGGCTGCGGGCGCTGCGCGGGTTGCTCGAGCAGACGGCAGCCGTCGGGCCCGGCGTCCCGGTGCCGCTGGTCGTCGTCACCCACTCGCTCGGGTCGGTGATCTTCTCCGACTTCACCTACGACCTGCAGGAGCGCGAAGGGCCCGGAGGGTTCGCGCACCACTATGGGCTCACCCTGCGTGCCCTGTACACCGCGGGGTCACCGCTCGCGTTGTACGCGATGCGCTATCCCCGGCTCAGCTTCGACCGACCGATCACGCTCGACGGCGGGACGTGGATCAACGTGCTGTACAAGGCGGACGTGATCGCCTATCCGCTCCGCTCGGCGAGCCCCGCCTATGCGGCGGTCACCGAAGACTGGACGCTGTCGGCGCGCTGGTGGCCACCGCTGGTCTACGTGACACCCTTCGCGCACCTCGCGTATTGGAACGACCGGCGAGTCATCCGGCGGGTGGCCGAGACGGTGAGCCGCGCCGCCCTCGAGTAGTCACGGCCGCGGTGTGCCGACGAAGCGCAACTCCCACGCGATGTCCTTGCCCTCGGGCGCCGCCCACTCGATGACGGTGTTCCCACCGGGCAGTCGCCGCGCCGTACAGGGCACATCGGATTTGCAGACTCCCGGCCGCATTCCCCGCGGCACCGCGATCGTCACCGCGTAGCGCCGCCGGTCGAGCCGCACCGAGCGCGCCACGAGCGTGCGCGTCGCGGGATTCCAGGCTTCGTCTTCGAGATCCACCACGCCCTGCACGACGTGCCGCGTCGTGCCGATCACTTGCGGCCTGGCTGCCAGGGGGCGGAGCGCGGCGACGAGCACCGTGTGCGGCTCGAGCTGCGTCGTGAGCGTGCCACGGACATCGGGCAGCGGCGCGTCAGCCCACACGTCGTAGGCGTGGCAGCCGGCCGCGCCGACTCCGAGCGCCTCGAGCGGCACCGATACACTGCGTGGCTCGTCATCCCAGTTGACCAGCGCCACCGTCCACCACTGTGGGG
>JBOHSO010000408.1:0-1521 GCA_050921685.1 Gemmatimonadales bacterium | reverse complement strand
TCCTTACACACTGCACCAGCGGGACCCCTTGTGGGTCCCGCCGTTGCGGATGGACGTCCGCACCGTCCTGTCCCCGACCAGGAACCCGTTCTTTCAGCACGCCCGGGCCCAGTACTTCACCGGCTGGGCGGACCGCCGCATGGTGGGGCGGATCGCGGCGATTCGCAACGACGCGCACAATCGCCTCCACCACGACCGCGTCGGGTTCTACGGATTCTTCGAGAGCGTGAACGATCAGGCCGTGGCGACCGCGCTGTTCGATGCCGCCGCCGCATGGCTCGCCGCGCAGGGCTGCGACACGATGCGCGGGCCGATGAGCCCCTCGATCAACGACGAATGCGGCCTGCTCGTCGACGGCTTCGACACGCCGCCGACCTTGCTGATGCCCCACAACCCGCGCTACTACGTCACGCTCACCGAGGTGGCGGGGTTTCGCAAAGCGAAGGATCTGATCGCTTATCAGTCCATCGGCACCGAGCCGCCCGAACGGCTGATTCGAGGCGCACGGCTGGTGGCCCAGCGCAAAGGAATCACGCTGCGGATGCTGGACATGCGCCGCTTCGTCGAGGAGGTCGAGCTGGTGAAACGGCTCTACAACGAGGCCTGGGAACAGAACTGGGGTTTCGTCCCCATGACCGATGCCGAGATCGACCACCTCGCCAAAGCGCTGAAGCCGGTGGTCGTCCCCGAGCTCGTCTGTTTCCCGGAGCGGAATGGACAGGTGATCGGATTCGCGGTGGCCTTGCCGGATCTCAACGTGGCCTTGAAGCACAACCCTTCGGGCCGGCTGTTCCCCGGTATCGTGAAAGTGCTGTGGCACGCGCGACGTATCTCGCGGATCCGCATCCTGCTGCTCGGCGCGCTCAAGGAGTACCGCCACACCGGCGTGGACGCCCTGATGTACCAGTGGATCTGGGAAAAGGGGCGCGCCAAGGGCTACAATTGGGGCGAAGCCGGTTGGATCCTCGAAGACAACACGCCGATGATCAACGGGCTGCTGCAGCTCGGCTTTCGACCCTACAAGACCTATCGCCTCTTCGACAAGGCGCTGTGAGAGTATTCGTCACCGGCGGCACCGGCTTCGTCGGCGCGCATCTCGTCGACGCCTTGCATACGCATGGCGACGCGGTGACCTGCCTGGTGCGGAGCCCGGCAAAGGCGCGTGCGTTGCGTTGGCCCGCCGGCGTCGCCACCGTGGAGGGAGACCTGAACGACCGCGCCGCGCTGACGGCGGGGTGCGCCGACGCCGACGTGATCTACCACCTCGCCGGCCGCATCAGCGCCCCGTCGAGGAACGCGTTCTTCGCCGCGAATCTCGACGGCACCGCGCGGGTGCTGCAGGCGGCTGCCCTTCGCCCGCCGCGCCGCTTCGTGTATGTGTCCTCGCTCGCCGCGGCCGGCCCGACGCTGCCCGGTCGCCCGATCGACGAGACGCGGCCGGCCGCCCCGGTCACGGATTACGGACGCTCCAAGCTGGCCGCCGAAGCGCTGGTGCAAAGGGCGCCGTTTCCCTGGACCATC
>JBOHSO010000407.1:0-1853 GCA_050921685.1 Gemmatimonadales bacterium | reverse complement strand
CGGGTGGGCGAGGCGCTGGCACAGGTCGCGGGGGGCGACTCCGCGGCCGCGCGCCAAGCGCTCGTCATCACCCATCTGCCGCAGATCGCCGCGCGCGCCGATCGACAGCTCGCGGTCGCCAAGGGGGCACGAGGCGGCATCGCGACGAGCGATGTCCGCCTTGTCGAAGGTGAGCAGCGGATGCTGGAAATCGCCCGCATGCTGGGCGATCCGGACTCGGCGACGGCCCGGCGCCACGCGGAGGAGCTGCTTAGAACACCTGAATCGTCTGGCGCAGCACGATCCGAAACACCGTCGCGGCCGGCACCGGACCGCCCGCGCCGCTGACCGTCCGGTCCACCGAGAACCCGCCCTCGAGCGTTCGCCCCGTGGAGGTCACCGCGAGGCCCAAGCGCACCCAGCGCAGCGCCGTCCCGGCGTCTAGCACGCTCGCGCTCACGGGGCCGCCGACTCGTGTGGCCAGCGCCGTCGAATCCTGGGCGGAGAAGAACCCGTACCGATCACGGGTCTGCGCGTAGTACCCCGCCGTGATCCCGACTCCGAACGTCCGGGAAAACCGATACAACGGCGCGACGTCGACCGCGACGTAGTCACCCGGATCCCACCGCAGCCGCGCCAGCGTCGTCGCCGGAAGAAACAACTGGTCGACCGGTCCCACACGACGTTCCCGCTCGCCGGCGAGCTGGCGCGCGGCGCGCAGCGACAGGTTGAGCCACAGGCGGTTCCAGAGGATCAGCTCCTGGATCAGCCGGCCCTCCACGTCGGCCTGGTGATCGCCGGTTGCCAGGTCGAACGGGTCGTTGGGGGAGTCTTGGTGGCCGGTGGGAAGGCGCACGACGAGGGTCGCGGCGGCGGCGAAGTTGGGCAGGACGAGGAGCCGGTATTTCGCGGCGACCTCCACGTCACCGGGAAAAAAGCGCAGTCGGCGCGGCGTGTCGCGGAACGGGGCCAGCCCGAGCCCGGCCAATCGGGTGTTCAGGAATCCGGCCGCCGCGGACCCCGGCACCGGAGCCGCCGGCAACAGGAACGTGTCCCGCGCAAACGTGGGAATGTCGAACGTATCGACCAGGGCGCGCTGGAGACCGAGCACGATAGCGGCGAGGCTGCGACCGGCCTCCGAGGCCGCGAGTGGGAGGAACAGCGCGGCGCTGTCCGGCGTGCCAAAGACCGCGCGACCGAGCGAGAGCCGCAGCGCCTGGCCTTGGGCCAGCAGCGTCCGCGCGCGTGGGCAGTCCGGTCCGGCGGGACATCCATACGCTCCGGCGGCGATGCTGTCGCTCAACGCGAGGAGCGCGGCGTCGAGGTTGGCGAAGAACGTGCGATAGCGGGTGGTATCGGATAGCAGGCCGAGATTCGATCCGGGCGGCCGTTCCTGGAAGCCCTCTCGCACGCTGACCCGCACGATCGGGACCATCAGCCCCACCGAGAGCCGGTTCGTAATCCCGTACTCGAAGCCGATCGGCATGACGCGCCGTTCGGCGCGGACCGACAGCAGCTCGCGGCCCAGGCTCGCCACGTAGCCTGCGAGGCCGGTGGCGGCGCGCATGTCCTGTTGCAGGCGGGCGACGGATGGACGCCACTCGACGATCGAATCGACCGGGAACGCAGCCCCGAGCGCCTGCCGGCCGCCGGGCGTGAAGACTTCTTCCCAGACCATGACTCGCGGATCGAAGCTCACCCGGAGCGCGCCACGACGTGGCGCGTCCGTGCGCTCGACCGCCTGCGCCGCCGGGCGCGCCGGTGGGAGCACGGCCACGCAGAGCAGGGCGAAACGCGGGAAGTGGCGGCTCATCGCGGAACGGCACCCGACCGGAGCCGGGTGCCGTCCTCGTTACCCCGCGACCTGCGTGAGG
>JBOHSO010000406.1:0-7282 GCA_050921685.1 Gemmatimonadales bacterium | reverse complement strand
CTCCAGCTCCGTCGGCTTGCCGCCGCGCGCGATGACCGCGTCGCGCACGGCGGCGACGTCATCCGTCTCGAAGAACAGGATGGCCGATCCGCGCCGGCGGCGGTCTCCCGTGCTGTCGGCGGCGCCGTCGTGCGTGCCGATCTGGATGCGGGCGGGACCGTACGCGACCTCGGCGACGGCGGGAACGCCTGCGTCTTCGTGCACGGGCCGCACGTCGAACCCGAGCACGTCGCGATAGAACGTGACACTCCGGGTGGCATCGGCGACGCCAAGCAGCCGGCTCACCGGCGCGACCATCGCGGGTTTCCTGTCCTGTGGCGACTCGCGCGTCATGGTCAGCCTGCCGAATCCCAGGTCACCCGAATATGGGCGGGAAAGACGGCCGCCCCCGCGCGGGTCACGTTCGGCAAACTCGCGAGCGCGACGTGGCGCAGTCGCGGCAGGCCGGCCAGCGCCACGAGGCCGGCATCGGTGATCCCCGCGCAGTCAGAGAAGGTGATCTGCTCGAGCGATGGCAGGCGACTCAGCATCTCCAGGCTGCGGTCGGTGATCCGGGTGCTCCCGGCATAGTAGGCTCTCAGCTTGGACAAGCCGGCGATATGTCCGGTGGCCGCATCCGTCGTATCCCTGCAGTACATGCACCACAGCGCTTCCAGCTGCTCGCACCGGCCCACGTGGCGGAAGCCATCGTCGGGGACGTCCATCGGCACGAGTTCCCGGAGCGCGGGAAAACGCGGCAATGCCGCGAGCGCCTGGTCATCGACGTTCTTGCAGCTCACCGCCAATCCACGCAGCGCCGGCATCGCCGCCATGGCGGCAAATCCGCGTCCGGAGAGATTGGGACACTCCCGGCCCCAGATATACTCGATCGTTTGCGAACCGCTGAGGGCCACAAAGCCCTCGTCGCCCGCCACGGTGCCCTGGGCCATCAGCATACGAAGCCGTGGGAACGCACCGATGTGACGCATGGCGACGTCGTTGCACAGGTTCCCCTCGCAGCCGAGAAAACCCAGATTGGGAAGGTGCGCGAGGACCTCGAGGCCGTCGGGCGAGCATCCGCCGGTGTGCCAGAACAAGCTCAACCCAAACAGTCCGTCCAGCCCCTGGAGGCTGTCGAGGCCCTTGTGGGTGAACGGCCCGTCCACCACCAGGTGATTGGGTGCGGCATCGGGCGACCTCAACTCCACCTTCATCTCGCCACCCTGCCACGTTTTGAAAACCGGGAACCGATGGAGCAGCGCGAGGCCGGCGTCGGTGACCTGTTTGCCGGTCTTGAAACGGCGCAGCCTGGGCTTGCCGGTGAGCGCGTCGATCGCCCCGTCGCCGGTCGGCGTCCCCATCAGGTCCACGCTCTCCAGGTGATCGCAGAAGCTCAGGTTGGCCACCCCGGCATCCGTGACGTGTTGCGACCAGCACATCTGGAAGCGGCGCAGCTGCTTCAGGTGACGGAGGACCAGGAGCCCACGATCGGTGATCCTGCTCCTCGGACCGCTGAGATCGAGCTCCTCCAACCGCGTGAGACGCGCCAGGTGCCGCACCCCGTCGTCGCTCAGCAGGGCTGAACTGCCGATGAGGAAACGCCTCATCTGTTCGAGCTGCGACACGCGCTCGAGGGCGGCGTCCGTGATCCCGCCGGCCGCAAGGCCGGTGATGCCCTGCTCTTTCATGACGCCCACCAGCGTCTCCCAGTGCGGCTCAGCCAACGGGCCACGCACTTCGAGCGTGTTGGTTGCTCGGTCGATGCGGTAAAAACGACCCGTCCGACGCGGGGGCACTGCGGGCGAGCTTGGGCTCCGCCGCTGACGGCGCCACACTCCGAACCAGCCCATCCCAACTGTCGAAACCGGCTTGGCGCGCCACCAGGTGGCGCGCGTCGGCCCGGGCCAGCTCCGGCGCCCGGCTGTCGGAGGCGAACCACGTGGGCAGCCGCTGCTGCATGCGTGTGACGTCTCTGTCCCAGCCGAACGCGGTACCGTATTCCCAGTTGATCTCGCGGATCGCCGTGAAGGTGCCCGCCATGTAGGCCGCGGCGAGCGCCTCGGCCAGCAGCTCGAATTGACGCAGCTCGGGTGGGTTCGCTCTCGCGACGTGGTGCACAAGGGTTGGCCAGTTGTCGAAGCCATACGTGCGGGCGAGTCGGAGCTGCGCTTCGGCGAGGGGAACGCCATCGGACCGGCTCAACTCTTTGGCTTGCTTGCGGAGCTGCTCGAGCGACGGACGCGCGGGCAGACGGGTGGGAGCGTCAGACACACGATCTCCTTTCACTGAGCCCCGAGTCCGCTCATCGGGCTGAAAGAAGATCGAAGGTGTTACCTGCTGCCTCCTCAGGTGGGCTCGGCCCTTCCCGCGGACGGGGTGCGTCCTGTCACGCGAGAATATGGTATCACCGGCCATGCGACCTGAGCAAGTCGTCGACCTCCACGTAACCCGAGGGATACTGCACGCCGTCGACCGACGCTCCTGCCTCGAGGAGGAGACGGGCCGGCTCCGGCGTGCGTCGCTCCGTCCAGTACGAGTCCACGCACGCCTTGACGGCCAGGGCGAGCGGGGTGCGCCCCTTCCCGTCCGTCGCATCGACCCGTGCGCCCCGCTCGATGAGGAGTTTGACCAGGTCGCCACGTAGCTTCCAGGCGGCCACGTGCAGCGCCGTACTGTCCTTGGCGATATCGAAATAGCCATCGCCCTTGTACGACGCCGTGACGGGCACGCCGAGATCCAGCAGCATCCGGACGCCACCCGTGTTCCAGCAGCCCACGAACTCCGAGAGCAGCGTGGCGCCGTCCGCCAGCAGCTCGCGCACGAGCTGCGGCTCGCGCTCCGTCATCGCCCGGACCCGAGGCCCGTCACCCCGGGCGCAGGCCGCAATCAGCCGCTCGACGCCGTGGAACTCGACCGGTAGACGCCGCCGCTCCAACGCCTCCAGGATGTCGCCCCGGCCCCGGCGCGCGGCCAGCGCCGCCGCCGAGACCCCGTCGTCCACCACCATCGGGTCGGCGCCGTGGTCGAGCAACAGCTCGATGATCTCGAGACTGTTATCCCGCGCGATGGCGTGATGGATGGCTCGGGTCCCTCGGTTTCGCTTCCGATTGAGGTTGGGACCCTGCTGCAGCAGGTATTTCACGCCCTCGTAGTCGTGCCAGTCGTGCTTGCGGATCAGCATGAGGGCGAGGTTCTCTTCGGTGAGCTTGCCGGTCTCCACCAGGACCTTCATGGCGTCGAGGTCGTGGGACTCCGGCGAGTGATACACGGGCTCTTCGTCGTTCGGATCGGCGCCCCGCTCGATGAGCAGGCGTGTCAGCGCCGCGTGATGCGCGACGCCGGCCGCCCCGTAGAGCGCCGTCTCGTGCTCGGGGTACTGGCCGGTGGTCCAGAAACCGGTATTCGGGTCCGCGCCCGCGTCCAACAGCGCCGTGGCCGCCCGCAGGAACGCGTCGCTGCGGGCCGGGTCGAGGCGGAGATACTTTGAGAGACACAGGTAGTTGAGCGCATCCCCGCCGAACGGCGGGCTCTTCGCCGTGACGCTCTTGGGGTCCTGCGCAATGAATCGGCGCACGGCGGCATCGTCGCCCGTGATCGCGGCCGTATGGATGGTCGCGTCCGCGACCTCGGGGTGCGCGGCCAGGATCGCCTCGGCGGGCTCCAGCGTCCCGTGCCACGTCGCGGCTTCGATGAACGCAACCACCGGATCCATCGTGCCCGGTATCGTCACCGCGACGCTCCTTCATCTTGGGATCCCCTTCCGGCTGCCTTCCTCGCGGGTGCGAGCGGGCCGAGCGACCGCGGCGGCCCGACGCGCCGAGCCTCGATCCGCAGCCAATCGGTCACCCAGGTCCGGCCGGTGTCGGTGGAACGGTCGCCGGTCCAGGAAAAACGATCCGGCCGGATGTCGTAGTACCGGATCCGCCACAGCGAAGCCTCAGGCGTGCCCACGCCGAACTTCTGCTCGATGTGCACCTCGGCACCTACGCGACGCGCGGTGCCCATATTCTGCAACCCGGTGCCCCCCTCTGTCGAGACAAGCTCCCATTGCCCGAGGTTGGCGTTGTAGGCGCGCAATGTGTTCGTCACATAGTAGGTCTCGCCGCTGTCCCCCACGACCCGATACTCATCCAGGATCTGGGCTCCCTCGGCCAGCCGAAAGGCGCTCCAAAACCCCCGCGTGCTCCCGTATTGGCGACTCATCGCGGTAAACTCCCAATCGCCCAACAGGTAGTCGAAATCTCCTTTGTGCGCCTCGTAGTCTGCCCGCATCTGCTCGACGGTGCGCTGGACCGGGGCTTGCGCGGACAACGGCAGACCGATCGCCACCGCTGAGGCCACCAGAGTCATCTTGATCAGAGATAGCTGAGCCACCGGTCCTTCCTCCTCGCTTTGAGATCGGCGAACCACCGACACGGGAAAACCAGCAGCACGATGGCCACGGCCCAGACGACGTACAGCAGCCCGAGGCTCCACGTGTACCCGTCGGGTGCGGGCGGATTCCCCATCGGATGATTGGTGAAGAGCCAGGGGCTCACCGCGCCCAGCCGAATCTGCGACACCACCAACGCCAGCGCGTGGATCAATGGGATGTGGAGCACATAGTAGAAGAACGGCACCCGGCCGAACACGGTGATCCAGCGGACCAGCGCGCCGTGCGCCCGCTCCGCCAACGGGATCAGCGCGATCGTTGGGCCCAGGGTCATCAGCAGGAAATTGAGCGACGCCGGGTATTTGGTGGTGTTCAGGAACGCGAGCAGCGCCGGCATGGGCGGCGGACCGTTCGGTTCCTGCGCCGCGGCGCTCCACGGACGCGGATCGCCGTACAGGTTGAATCCACGCAGCAGCAGGAAGAGCGCGGTCGCGCCTAGGCCGACCGCCAGGCAGGCGCGGTTGCGACGCGCCGGCTCCATCGTCAGGATGCGGCCAAAGGCATAGCCTGCCGCCATGACGCCGATCCACGGCACGATGCTATACAGCACGACCAGGCTGGGACCGCCTTCCCCGAATTGGATCGGGCCGGCGTAGAACCCGACGTACAAGATCTTCCAGAGCGCGCTGACGCCGTCGCCGCCGGGCATGGGGATGAAGTGGTGTGTCGCCATGACGACGAGGCCGATCGCCCCCACGGTCGCCACCGGCAGTCGCACCAGTCCCGCCATCAGGATCATGCACCAGCCGATGACCCAGATGACGCCGGCCAGCAGGTAGCTCCCGAAGTCCAGGTTGAAGGTCCACGCCACGCGGATGACGGTCAGCTCGAGCAACACGAGCCAGGCTCCGCGCGTGAGCAGGAAGCGAGACAGATCGCGGTGGGTGCGGCCATACAGGAACGCGCTGGTTCCCGCGAGGAAAATGAACGCGGGAGCGCAAAAATGTGTCACCCAGCGGGTGAAGAAGATCCCCGGGGAGGGGCCGCCGGCCGGGAGGCCGGAATAGACCCGCACGTGGTCGATCGCCATCAACACCATCACCGCGCCGCGGATCAGGTCGATGGAGGCGATGCGGGACGTGGCGTGGTCGGAACGCGCGCTCATCGCCCCCGAACGTGGGCCGCGCGGCTCACCCCGTCAAACCGCGTGCGGTGAGCGGTGCGGATCCCGCAGCTAGCGGCGGGTGGGCCGAAGCCGCGCCCTGATCCGGCCCAGCCGGCGACGGCTGACGGGCAGCTCGGTGCCGTCGCGCAGCATCACGATCGCCTCACCGCCGGCATCATCCGTCTTCAGCTTCCGGACGTGATCCAGCCGCACGATGGCCGAGCGGTGCACCCTCGCGAAGCGCGCCGGATCGAGCTGTGACTCGAACGCGGCCAACGACTGCCGCACGCGGTAACGCTTGGGGCCGGCGTGAATCGTGGCGTGATCATCCTGAGCCTCGATCCAGTCGATCTCGCCGTCGTCCAGCAGCAGCTTGCCGGCGCCTGTCGATATCGCGATCCGACCGCGCCCGCGCGTCCGCATGCGTTCCAGCACCCGCGTGATGGTGGCGCGGAAACGGACCTCGGCAAGCGGCTTCACGAGGTAGTCGAGCGCCTGTGCCTCGAACGCCTGCACGGCGAATTCGTCATGCGCCGTCACGAACACAGTGACGGGCATCCGGTCCACGCCATGGATCCGCGTCACGCCGATCCCGTCGAGACCGGGCATCTGGATGTCGAGGAACACCAGGTCGGGCTTGAGGCTCGCCAGTGCCCGCACCGCCTCCGGTCCGTCACTGCACTCACCCACGACCACGATGTCGGGATACGGCGCTAACAGTTGACGGATACCGCGACGTGCCAGCGGCTCGTCGTCCACGATCAGCGCGCGAATCTCACCCACGCGTACGCTCCAGCTCGCGATAGGGGATCCGCACGGTCACCCGGGCGCCACCTTCCGGGATCTGCACCAATTCCAGCCGACCGCGGTCGCCGTAGAGCGTCGCGAGCCGCTCCCGAGTGGTGCCCAGCCCCACGCCCTCGGTCGGTTCGAGCGGGCCCGGGCCGTCGTCGGTCACCGCAAGGACCAGCGCGTCGCCCTCCCGCCGCGCTTCGACCCGTAGCAGCGTGGCGGTCACCCGTTTGGCGAGGCCGTGCCGCAGGGCGTTCTCGACCAACGGCTGCAGCAGGAACTCGGGCACCGCGGCGCCGAGCACGCTGGGATCCACGGCGAACTCGGGCCGCAGCCGATCGGAGAAACGGACCTGCTCAATGCCCAAATACTGGCGCACGAAGTCCAGCTCGTCGGCCAGGGTGACCTCCTGCGGACGATCGGCGCGCATGACGCGGCGCAGCATCTCGCCCAGCTGCTCGAGCATCCGGGTAGCGGTTGTGGTATCCCGGTCCCGGACGATCACGCTGATGGCGTTGAGGCTATTGAGCAGGAAGTGGGGCTGCAGCTGCATGCGCAGCGCGCCCATCCGCGCTTCCGCGAGCTGGGCCGAGAGGCGGGCGGCTTGCATTTCCCGCTCGCGCGCCTCGAAGAAGTAGAACGCGGCGTGCTCCACCCCCAGCACGGCGAAGTACACCGCGACGCCGAAGGGCAAGGAGGTGAAGAACCACCCCGCCATCCCTCCGCCGTACGGCGTCGAGTGAAACAGCGCCCAGCTGAGCAGGATGCCCCCGCCCGCCCATGCCGCGCACAGCACGATGGAGGCGGCGAGATGCAGTGGCACGCGTCGCACGATCGCACCCTTGGTGAACGGATAGCGGCGCGCGCACCAGAAGACCGCCGGGGTGAGGAAGGCGTAGATGAGCCAGTCGCCCGCTTCCCAGAACAGGACGCGCCAGGGTGGGGGGCTCGCCGCCCCCCACCAAACCTTGCGC
>JBOHSO010000405.1:0-3175 GCA_050921685.1 Gemmatimonadales bacterium | reverse complement strand
GTACAGGTCGTCGACGCCGAGCAGCTCAATACCGGTCCACAGTGGGCGCCGGACGGCCGGCACTTGTACTGGGTTTCCGGCCGGGGCGGGGGGCGCGACGTGTACCGGGTTCGCGTGCGCCGCGGGGGAAAGCCCGGCGGGGATCCGGTCCGCATCACCACCGGAGCCTTCGCGCACACGCTCACCCTCTCCGCCGACGGCTCCCGGCTGGCGTACGCCAGCGTGCGCACCCAGTCGAACATCTGGTCGATGCCGGTGCCGGCTTCCGCTCCCGCGTCGGGTGAGTGGGGCCGCGGCGCGCGGCCGGTGACGAGCGAGAGCCAGACCGTCGAGGGCGTCGACGTCTCCCCGGACGGCGCCTGGCTGGTCTTCGACTCGGACCGCAACGGGAACTCCGACATTTACAAGGTCCCGGTCCGCGGCGGGGAGCCGATCCAGCTCACGACCGACACCGCCGGGGACTACAGCCCGGCCTGGTCACCCGACGGCCGCCGCATCGCCTTCCACTCGCTTCGCAACGGGACCCGGGACGTGTTCACGATGGAGGCCAACGGCTCCGGCCAGGTCGAGCGCGTGTCCGGTCCGGCCCAGGAGCTGGATCCGGATTGGTCCCCGGACGGGAAGGCGTTGGCGGTGGAAGTCATCCCGGCCGATGCCGGACTGGGGACGTACTTCGGCTTCTTCCGGATCGCACCACTCGACGCTGCCCAAGAGCCCGAAGCGGTCCTCCATCCACGCGGTCCCGGCTACCGGCGGCCGTCCCCGCTTGCTGGTCGGCTTCGACGACCCCGCGCGCCAGCATACCCGGTACGGATTCACTACCGACGGGCGCATGTTCTACTTCACGATGGGGTCCCACGAGAGCGATCTCTGGGTCGTGGAGCTGGGCCGGCGGTGAGAACGACGCTGAATATCGACGACGCCCTGCCCGCCGAGGTCGCCCGGCTGGCCGCCGCGGCCGCACGATTGGGCATCCGTCACGCTGCTTGACCGGAACGGCCGGCCGGCGCAAGCTTCGCGACACCCACGCCCATCAGTCGGAGCATCCGATGCGAACCCGAGTCACCACCGCGCTCGCGCTGCTCGTTGCCCTCGCCCCCCTCGCCGCGGCCCAGTCCCCTCCCGTCGCCCGGGTCGTCCCCAAGCTGGACACGCTGCACGGGGAGATCCTCCAGGACGACTACTTCTGGCTGCGGGACAAACAAAACCCCGAGGTGCGGGCGTACCTCGAAGCGGAAAACGCCTACACCGCCGCCGGCATGAAGCACACCGAGGCGCTCCAGCAGCGCCTGTACGGCGAGATCCTCGGCCGGATCAAGGAAACCGACCTCACCGTGCCGGTCCGCGACAACGGGTACTGGTACTACACCCGCACGGCGCAGGGCCAGTCGTACCCGATCTACTGCCGCAAGCCGGGGAGCCTCGACGCCCCGGAGCAGGTGATCCTCGATCAGAACGCGCTGGCGCAGGGGAAGCCGTTCCACGCCCTGGGCGGGTTCGACGTGAGCCCCGACGGCAACCGGCTGCTGTATCTCGAGGACACGACGGCGTTCCGCGAATACACCCTGTACGTGAAGGACCTGGCGAGCGGGACGCGCATCGACTCCCTCCCGGGCGTGTGGAACGGGACCGCCTGGGCGGACGACAACCGCACCTTCTTCTACATGACGGCCGACTCCGCCAAGCGCGGCAACGCCGTGTGGCGCCACGTGATCGGCACGCCGCGGGAGCAGGACGTGAAGCTGTTCCAGGAAGACAACGTGCTGAACGACGTGTCCGTCTGGCGCTCGCGCAGCGGCAAGTACGTGTTCGTCTCCGCCGACGGGTACACGTCGTCCGAGTGGCGCATGATCCCGACCGCGACCCCCACCGCGGCGCTGCGGGTGATCGCCCCCAGGCGGCCGACCGTCGAGTACAGCGTGGAGCACGCCGACGGCTTCTTCCTGATCTACACCAACGACCAGGCGAAGAATTTCCGCATCGTGCGCGCCCCCGAGGCGGACCCCGCCCCCGCCAACTGGGTCGATTGGCTGCCGCACCGCGATTCGGTGTTCGTCGAGGGCGTGGATGCCTTCCAGCGCTTCATCGTCGTGCGCGAGCGCGCCGGCGGCCTGCGCCGGCTGCGGGTGACCGATCTCGAGACCGCCCGCTCGCGCTTCGTGACCTTCCCCGAGGCCGCCTACGGCGTGTTTCTCGGGACCAACCCCGAGTTCGACACGCGCACCCTGCGCTTCTCCTACTCGTCGCTGGTGACGCCCAGCTCGGTGTACGACTACGACATGGCGACCGACCGGCGGGTTCTGAAGAAGCGGACCGAGATCCCCAGCGGCTTCGACGGGCGCGGCTACGAGGTGCGCCGCTTCATGGCCCCGGCGCGCGACGGCGTCCGCGTGCCGGTGTCGGTGCTGCTGCGGCGCGGCACGCCGCAGGACGGGAGCCGGCCGCTGCTGCTCTACGCCTACGGCTCCTACGGGGCCACCATCGAGCCGACCTTCAACTCGGCGGTGCTCAGCCTGGTGGATCGCGGCTTCGTCTACGCCATCGCGCACATCCGGGGCGGGCAGGAGATGGGGCGCGCGTGGTACGACGACGGCAAGATGATGAACAAGATGAACACCTTCCGCGACTACATCGACGTGGCGGAGGAGCTGGTGCGCCGCAAGTACACCAGCCCCGGCCGCCTGGTGGCGAACGGCGGCAGCGCCGGCGGGCTGCTGATGGGTGTGGTGGTCAACCTGCGGCCCGACCTGTTCCGGGCGGTCGTGGCCGAAGTGCCCTTCGTGGACGTGATCAACACGATGCGCGACGCGTCGCTGCCGCTCACCGCCCAGGAGTGGGAGCAGTGGGGCAACCCCAACCTCCCCGACCACTACGCCTACATGCGGCGCTACTCGCCATACGACAACATCGAGGCGAAGCCCTATCCCTGGATGCTCGTCACCACCTCGTTCAACGACTCGCAGGTGATGTACTGGGAGCCGGCCAAGTGGGTCGCGAAGCTGCGCGCCCGGCGGACCGACGCGAACCCGTTCTACTTCAAGACCAACCTGGCGGGGGGCCACGGGGGCTCGTCGGGACGGTACGACCGGCTGCGGGAAATCGCCTTCAAGTACGCGTTCATGCTCGACGCGGTGGGACTGGCCGGGGCGCCGCAGACGAGCGCCACGCCGTAGGG
>JBOHSO010000404.1:0-3659 GCA_050921685.1 Gemmatimonadales bacterium | reverse complement strand
CTGATCTGCGAGTGGCTCGAGGAGCGGCTCGCGGGGTGATCGATTTCACCGGACGGCGGGCGTTCGTGACCGGCGGCGGGCGCGGCATCGGCCGCGCCACCGTGTTGCTGCTGGCGCAGGGCGGGGCCCGGGTCGCGGTCGGATACCGGTCGAGGCGGGAGGAAGCGGAGGAAACGCTCCGGGCCGCGCAGGCCGGCCCGGCGTCGGACCGAGCGGTGGCGGTCGGAGGCGACTTGGGTGATCCCGAGGTCGCCCGACGAGTCGTCGAGCAGGTCGCGGCCAACCTCGACAGTGTGTTCTTCGTGTGCCGCGCGGCGATCCCGCATCTCGCGGACGGCGGCCGCATCGTCCTGGTGGCCTCCACGGCCGACCAGCGCGGCGAAGCGTTCCACACCGATTACGCGGCCACCAAGGGCGCGGTCATCGCCCTCACCAAATCGCTCGCCGTGGAGCTCGCGCCGCGAGTGAACGTGAATTGCGTCGCCCCGGGGTGGGAGGACACCGCAATGGCACGGACTCCCTACGGGCGGGACGAGGGAAACGGCCGGCGGGAAATCGAGCGCACCATTCCCCTGGGCCGGGTGGCGAGTCCCGAGGACATCGCGGGACCGATCGCGTTCCTGTGCTCGGGGCTGGCTCGTCACATCACCGGAGAGATTCTCAATGTCAACGGGGGCTCGGTGTTGTGCGGATGAGCTTCCCCGCCAAGCTCGCCATCCCCGCCGAAGTCCTGACGATCGCTCGCCGCCTGGAGGACGCCGGGCACGAAACGTGGTGCGTCGGCGGCGCGATCCGCGACAACCTGCTCGGTCTCGAAAACCACGACTTCGACCTCACCACCGCGGCCCATCCGGACGCGGTGCAGCGGCTGTTCCGCCGGACCGTGCCGATCGGGGTGGAGCACGGCACCGTGGCAGTGCTCGACGCTCACAACCGACCGCACGAGGTCACCACGTTCCGCAAGGACGTGCAAACCGACGGCCGACACGCCCGGGTGGAGTTCGGCGCCTCCCTGACCGACGACCTGGCACGACGCGATTTCACGATCAATGCCATTGCCTATCACCCGCTGCGCCACGAATGGCGCGACCCGTTTCACGGTGCCGTCGATCTGGAAAAGAAGCTCATCCGCGCCGTGGGAGACCCGAACTGGCGGTTTCAAGAGGACTATCTCCGCATTCTGCGAGCGCTCCGCTTCAGCGCCCGGTTCGAGTTCCGCATCCACGGGCCGACCCGCGAAGCGGCGCGTGCCAATGCCCAAGGGCTCGCCCAGCTCTCCGCCGAACGGGTCCGCGACGAATGGTTCAAGGGCATTGCCACCGCGCGCCGGGTGAGCCGGCTTGTCGCCCTGTGGCGCGAGATCGGCGCGGCGCGGATCTGGCTGCCCGAGCTGGGCAAGGTGGGGTCGACCGGGGGAGCAGCTGAGCTCGACCGGCTGCCGCGCGATGCGGTGCTGGTGACCGCGTTTCTGGCCTCGGACCCCGCCTCGCTGCTCACCCGGCTGAAGTGCGCCAACCGCGACATCGAGCGCGGCCGGGCGATCCAAGAGTGGCGTGCCCGCTACCCCGATCCCAAGCGGGTGGCCGACGTGCGGCGCTGGCTGTCCCAGGTTGCCGGCGCGACCGACGACCTGCTCGTGCTGGTGGCCGCCACGGCCCCGCGGTCCACCTTGCCGAAGGTGGTCGAGGCGATTCGCGCCGCCGGGGACCCCCTGACGCTGAAGGATCTCGTGGTGCACGGGGCGGACCTCATCGCGGCGGGGGTGCGGCCGGGCCCGGACGTCGGTGAGATGCTGCAGCGTCTGCTGGCCCACGTCCTGGAGCATCCGGCGCACAACACGCGCGACCAGCTGCTCGCCCGAGTGCGAGAATGGACGAAGGCCGCCTGAATCCGGCACTGCTGTACGCCGTCGTGGCGGCGGCGGGCAACGTCGTCGGCGCAATGGCGGTCACGCGGCGCGCCAATACGAGCCTGCGGCTTATCGAGCACTTCGTGGCCTTCGGTGCCGGGTTCATGCTCGCCGTGTGCTTGACCGAGATCGTTCCCGCGGCGCTGGCGCGCAGCGGCGCAGTGGCGCCGGTCCTGTTCCTCGCGGGGTATCTCGCGGTGCATCTCACCCAGCACACCGTGACGCCGCATTTCCATTTCGGCGAAGAGACGCATCCCGTGAATGCCGTCGCCGGTACCTCCGCGCTCGTCGGCATGCTGCTGCATACCTTTTTCGACGGGGTGGCGATCGCGAGCGCCTTCCTGGTGCGCCCCGCACTCGGCGCGATGGTGTTCGTCGCGATCTTCCTGCATAAGCTTCCGGAAGGGGTGACGATCTCGAGTCTGATGCTCGCCGGGGGTCGCTCGCCCGCCGCCGCGGTGCGCGCGGCGGCGTTGCTTGGCCTCGCCACGGTGGTCGGCGTACTCGTCACCGAGCACCTCGGATTTCTGGTGGCACACGGCCTGGCGCTGGCGGGCGGCGTCACGCTGTATGTCGCAGCGTCCAACCTGGTACCCGAGTTCCAGGGCAAGCCGGGTTGGAAACTGCCGGCCGCCTTCTTCGCCGGGACCGTGGTGTTCTACGCGACGAAGCTCATGTTGGAAGGCGCTCCGTGACCGAGCCGACTCTGTTTCAGGGCGCCGCCGACCCGCTCGCCGCGCGGATGCGGCCACGCACGCTGGAAGGCTTTCTGGGCCAGGAGCACCTGCTGGGTCCCGGAAGGGCGCTGGGCGAGCTGATCCGGCGCGGCGAAGTCGGCTCCTGCATCTTCTGGGGCCCCCCGGGATCGGGAAAGACCACGCTTGCGCGGATCATCGCCAACTACACCGACCGGCACTTCGAGCCGTTCTCGGCGGTGACCGAGGGCGTGGCGCGCGTGCGCGAGATCATCCATGAGGCCGAGGAACGACTGAAGTATCAAGGACAGGGCACGATTCTCTTTTGCGACGAGATCCACCGCTTCAACCGCGCGCAGCAGGACGCGTTCCTGCCGTGGGTGGAGAACGGGATCGTCACCCTGATCGGCGCGACTACCGAGAACCCCAGCTTCGAGCTCACCGGCGCGTTGCTGTCCCGCTGCCGGGTGTTCGTCCTGCAACCGCTCACCCCGGAGCAGCTCGTCGCCCTGGTACATCGGACGCTGGCGGACCCAGATCGCGGCCTGGGCCGGTTGCGCCTGACGATCGACGACGACGCACTCGCCTTGCTGTCGCGGGAGGCCGACGGCGACGCCCGGCGCGCGCTGCAGGCGCTCGAGGCCGCCGCGGAGTTCGTCGTGGGGAAGCGGGGCGCGGCACCCGCCGATCCGCCCTGCCGGCTCTCCGCTGCGATCATCGCCGACGCGTTGCAGAAGCGCTTCGCGAAATACGACAAGGGCGGGGAGGAGCACTACAATCTGATTTCTGCGCTCCACAAGGCGGTGCGCGGCAGCGACGCGGACGCGGCGCTCTACTGGCTGGCCCGCATGCTCGCCGGGGGCGAAGACCCGTTGTATCTCGCTCGCCGGCTGGTCCGGATCGCGAGCGAAGACGTCGGGTTGGCGGATCCGCGCGCGCTGAGCATCACGCTGGCGGCCAAGGACGCGTTCCATTTTCTGGGCAGCCCGGAAGGCGAGCTGGCGCTGGCCGAGGCGACCGTCTACCTGGCGACGGCCCCGAAGTCCAATCGGGTG
>JBOHSO010000403.1:0-12463 GCA_050921685.1 Gemmatimonadales bacterium | reverse complement strand
GTCGAGTACGGCGAGCGGGCCATCGCGATCGCACCCGATCCGGCGACGCTGGGCCTCATCGGCGACGGCTACGCGGCGCTCGGCGACTCGACGAAGGCCGAAGAGTTCTATCACGCCATGGAGGCCGTGACGCTGGCGCAGCCCGGGGGTTTTCATCGCGCGTGGAGTCTGTTTCTGCTCGACCACGAGCGGCGCGTCCCCGAAGTGCTGGCTCTGGTGCAGCAGGAGATTCGCACGCGCCATGACGTGTACGGTTGGGATCTGCTCGCGTGGGCACTGCATCGCTCGGGTCGCGACCGCGAGGCGCTTCCGGCGATGGCGAAGGCGCTCGCCCTGGGCACCGAAGACGCGCTGCTGTTCTACCACATGGGGATGATCGAGCGTGCCCTTGGGCAGCGCGTCTCCGCGCGGCGGTACTTGTCGCGCGCCCTCGCGAGCAATCCCTCCTTCCATCCGACACTGGTGGCCCACGCGCGCGCGGCTTTGGAGGCGCTCTAGATGACGGAGCTGCTGGCGTTCATCGGTCTCGGATTCCACCATATCGTGAGCGCCGAGGCGGCGGACCATATCCTGTTCCTGCTCGCGCTCGCCGCGATCTACCGGGCCCGAGATTGGCGGGACGCTCTGTGGGTCGTGTCAGCGTTCACCGTGGGACACTCCATCACGCTGGCCCTGGCGGTGACCGGTACGCTGACGCTCCCCACTCCATGGATCGAGTTCTTGATCCCGGTGACGATCGTCGCCACCGGCATCGAAAACCTCCTGGTCCGCGATCGCCCGCGCACCCTGTGGCACGGCCGCTACCGTCCGATGTTTTCCGGGGTGTTCGGACTGGTCCACGGGGCCGGGTTCGCCAACTACTTGCAGCGCCTGTTCGTCGAGCACGTGGCCGTGCCGCTCCTCGGCTTCAACGTCGGCGTCGAGCTCGGGCAAGTGGTCGTGCTGCTGGCAGCCGCGGCCGCGCTGGGAGCCCTGGACCGGGTCTTGGAGCGGCTGCCGTGGCGACTCCCACGGCCCCGCGCGTTGCGCCTCCGCGTCGTGGGCGTGTCGGTCGTGGTCATCGTGATCGCCGCTCAGTGGGCGACGCAGCGCACCCCGTGGTGACCCCCGTGGCGGCCGTGGTGCTCGTCCTCGGGGCACGGGCGGTGCACCCGCTGCACACCACCCTCACCACCATCGCCTGGCGGGCCGAGACCCGCACCTTCCACGTGGCGGTCCGGGTGTTCACCCAGGACTTGTCGGATGCCGTGGCACGCGTCCCCCGCTCCGCTACCGGGCGCTCCAGTGTCGCAAGTCGGGACGCTGCGGCGGACTCGGCGGCGTGCCGGTACGCCCGCGCCGCGCTCACGCTGCGCGACGCGACCGGTCGGAGGCTGCCACTCCGGTCCTGCACGGTCGAGCGTGCCGACGATGTGACGTGGATCCGGCTCGAGGCGCCTGCCGACGCGCCCGGCGGCCTCCGGGTGCTGAGCGCGTTCCTGTTCGAGCTGTTCGGCGACCAGATCAACATCGTGCAGGCGAGTCTGGGTGGGCGCGCGCAAACAATGCTGTTTACGCAGGGAACCGGTCCCAAACCCCTCGGGTGAGCAGGGGCGTCCTTGACGCCCGGCCGGACTCGGAGTACTAAGGAATGTCTGGACCCGAGTCTGGAGGGGGCAGGATGCGTATGCGCTCACGTTCGTGGGCGGTGGCATGGGGGCTCACCGCATTCCTGGCGACGCCGGGGGCCAGCCAGCAAACCGACAGTACGTTGCCTTCCTACACACTGCCCGGGATTACCGTCTCCGCTACGCGTACCACGATCCCTCTCGCCAAGGTCCCGCTGGCGATCCACACCATTGATCGCCAGCAGATCAGCCGGGCCCGGCCCACCTGGGGCCTGGACGAAGCCCTGGCCAGCGTGCCGGGGGTCTACGCCGCCAACCGATACAACTTCTCGCTCGATCAGCGGATCTCGATTCGCGGCTTCGGCAGCCGCTCGGCGTTTGCGGTGCGGGGCGTCAAGGTGCTGCTCGACGGCATACCGCAGACCCTGCCCGACGGACAAGGCCAGCTGACGAACCTCGAGCTCGGCGCCGCCGACCGGCTCGAAGTGTTGCGCGGATCGTCGTCGGCATTGTTCGGCAACGCTTCGGGCGGGGTGATCAGCATCTGGACGGACCGCACGGTGCCGCAACGGGTGACCCAGGAAGTCCGCGTCCTCGCGGGCACGTTCGACCGGGACCTCGAGCGGACCTGGACCAAATGGCACTCGAGCACGCAGCTCCGGCTCGGGTCGGGCAGCGCGCTTGTCACCGTGTCGCGGCTGGCCTACGAGGGCGAGCGCGATAGCAGCGAGGCGGATTTGCGCAACTTCAACTCGCGCTTCCAGTTTCCCCTCTCACCCGGCTGGTCGCTCACCCTGCTGGCCGCCGTCGGCGACCAGCCGCGTGCGAACAACCCGGGGGCGCTCAGTCTCACCGAGATGCAGGCGAACCGGGACTCGGTGCCCGTCATCAACGTGATCCGGCGCGCCGGGAAAGACGTCATGCAGGCCCAGGCCGGGGCCACGCTGCGGCGGCAGTTCGCCGCGGGGGGCGAGGCGGCGATGACGCTGTTCTGGCTCACGCGGGATTTGAGGAACCCCACCACCTTTGCCTATATCGACCTCGACCGCCGCGCCTACGGTGCGCGCCTCTCGGTCACGCGCCCGCTCCCCATCGGCGGCCTCGCACACCGGTTGACGGCGGGCTTCGATTTCCAGCGGCAGCGTGACAGCCGAAAGAATTTCGGGAACAACGCCGGCCAGCCCGACACCGTCCGGTCGCTGGATCAGCTGGAACGGGTGACCGAGCTCGGGCCGTTCGTGCAGAGCGCGGTGGAGATCACCCCGCAGACGACGCTCACGGCGGGACTGCGCTACGACCGGGTGGAGTTCCAGGCCGAGGATCGGCTCGTCACGGCGTCGAACCCTGACGATTCGGGCGAGCGCCTGATGGACGCCGTGAGCGGCTCGCTCGGCATCGCCGTCTCCCCGAGCGAGGGCCTCACGCTCTACGCCAACGCTGGCTCGTCGTTCGAGACACCCACCACGACGGAGCTGACCAATCGCCCGAGTGGCGCCGGCGGCTTCAACGATTCGCTCGGGCCACAAAAGGCCTGGAACTACGAGGTTGGCGCGCGGGGCGTGCTGAACGGGCGGGCGAGCTGGAGCCTCGCCGTGTACCAGGCGGATTTGCGGGACGAGCTGATCTCGTACGAGGTCCCGACCTCGCCGCAGCGACGCTTCTTCCGCAACGCCGGCAGCGGGCGCCATCGCGGTGTGGAGCTCGGGGTGGATGTCGAGGTCCTCAACGGCATCGATGTCGCCGCGAACTGGACGTATTCCAGCTTCAAGTACAAAGAATACCGACTCGTGACGCCGACGCAGACCTACACGCTCGACGGCCGGGAGCTCCCCGGCATCCCGCGGCACTGGCTGCACCTGATGCTCCGGGCCCGTCCGGCGTTTGCGCGCAGCCTCTGGTCGGAGGTGGAAACGACGCATTCCTCGGACTACCTGGTGGACGACACCATGAGCGTGCGCACGACTCCGTGGTGGACCACCAACGTGCGGCTGGGTTGGGACGGCACGGTGGGTGACCTGCGCGTGAGCCCGTTCGTCGGGTTCAACAATGCTTTCAATCGCCACTATGTCAGCTCGGTCGTGATCAACGCGGCCCCGGTACCGATCAGCCCCACGCAGCGCGTGCCGGGTCGCTATTATGAGCCGGCGCCGGGCCGCAACATGTACGTCGGCTTCACGCTCCGGGCGGGCCGATAGCACTGTAGCGCGAGGGAGACCTTCAAGGGAGGTGGGTATGAGCGATCGGACTCGATGGTGTGTCGTCGTGGTGGCGGCGTGCATGGTGGCCAGCCAGCTGGCCGCTCAGGGGTCGGCGGGCGCGTCGACGCCGTACACCTCGGTCACCAACGACATGCTGCAGCGGGCGCAGCAGTCCGGGGATTGGCTGATGTACGGCGGCAACTACTGGAACAACCGCTATTCACCGCTCACCACGATCAACACGAGAAACGTGAAGAATCTCGTGCCGCGGATGGTGTTCCAGACGGGCACGGAGAAGCTGGGCAGCTTCGAAAACACGCCTATCGTGGTCAACGGCGTCATGTACATCACCTCGCCGGCGGCGCCCAACAACGTCGTCATCGCGATCGACCTACGGACGCAGAAGACGCTGTGGCGCTACGAGCACAAGAACGCTCCCGTCGGCACGGCGTGCTGCGGGCCCAACAACCGGGGCGTCGCGATCGCCGGGGGGATGGTCTATCTCGCCACGCTCGATGCCCAGCTGATCGCGCTCGACCAGGCGACCGGCCGGGAAAAGTGGGTGGCGCAGGTCGGCGATCCGGCGGAGGGCTACACCGAGACGATGGCGCCCCTAGTAATCGACGACAAAGTGATCATCGGGACGTCGGGCGCCGAATACGGCATCCGTGGCTTCGTGAAGGCGTACAATGCCGCGACCGGGGCGCTGGTCTGGACGTGGTTCACGATCCCGGCCCCCAACGCGCGGGCCGATGAGGGGGGGATGAACGGGTGGTGGGGCAAGTGGGCGCGCACCACGCCGGAGGGCGACAACCTGAATCGGGACATCGCGAAGGAAAAGGCCGACTCCGCCAAGTACGCCGATGCCTGGATGCACGGCGGCGGCTCGATGTGGATGACTCCGGCCTACGACGCGGACACGAAGACGCTGTACGTTGCGACCGGCAATCCCTCCCCCGACCTGGACGGCGCGATTCGGCCGGGCGACAATCTCTGGACCGAGTCGATCGTCGCGCTGGACGCGACCAACGGTAAATTCAAGTGGGGCTACCAGACGGTGCCGCACGATGTGTGGGACCTGGACGCCGTGAGCCCGGCGGTGATCGTGATGGTAGGCGGCAAGAAGGCGGTGGTGCACGCCGGGAAGACCGGCTGGGTCTATGTGCTGGACGCGGCCACGGGGAAGCTGATACGACGCTCCGACGCGTTCGTGCCCCAGGAGAACATGTTCGCCCAGCCCACGGCGGAGGGCACCCGGATGCTACCGGGCGCGAATGGTGGCCAGGAATGGTCCCCGATCACGGTGAATCCGGACCTGCAGTACGCGTACACCGTCGGTCTACACCAGCCGATGCACTACAAGACCCACTACGCTCCGTGGGAGCGGGGGCGGCTGTGGCTCGGCAGCGCCTTCGTCGCGATCGCGGGCGAGGCCCAGTGGGGGAACGTTTCGGCCATCAACCTCCAGACCGGCAAGATCGCCTGGCAGGTGAAGACCGAGCAGCCGATGATCGGCGGGGCTACGGCGACGGCCGGCGGACTCGTGTTCACCGGTGAGGGCAACGGCTGGTTCAAGGCGTACGACGCGAAGACCGGCGCCGTGCTGTGGCAGTTCCAGTGCGGCGCGGGCGTCAACGCCGCGCCATCGGTATTCTCGGTGGATGGCGAGCAGTTCGTCGCGGTGGCGGCGGGCGGCAATTTCCAGCTCGGCTTCCCGCTGGGCGACGCGGTGTTCGTGTTCGGGCTGCCGAAAGCGGGGATGTAGCGTGCTGCCTCTCGTGCGGGGCCCTCTCCGGGCTCGAATGCCCGGGGAAGGTCTCGTACACGGCGGGGTCCTGTTGAAGGCGCTCGTGGCAGCGGTCATGCTTCCCGTGGCGATTGGGGGGCAGACCGCGCCGCCAGCGCAGGTGATCGACCCCGCCTGGCTGATGGTCGATTCGAGTACCAAGACGGCGACCTTCAAGCTGATCGCGGGTCTCACCGGCTTGAACGGCGCGCTGAATTTCAACGGGTTCCGCGACGGCGGGCTCACGCTCACCGTCCCGCTCGGCTGGAACGTGGTCATGAAATTCTCCAACCACGACGGAGACTTGCCCCATTCCGCCGAGGTGATCGCCAACACGAAGCCGCTGCCCTACGGCCCGGTGGATGCGGCGTTCGACCGTGCCGTGACGATCCGGCTGGCCCAGGGGCTCGAGGCGGGTGCCGAGGACGACATCCGGTTCGTGGCGAGCAAGGCCGGCTCATTCATCGTATTTTGCGCCGTCCCGGGTCACGGGGCCGCAGGGATGTGGATCCGTTTTCGAGTGTCGGAGTCGGCCGGGCGGCCGGGCCTGGCCGCGACGCCGGCGGCGGGGTCATGAGGCTCGGCTGGTGGGCGGTCAGCAGCGCGCTGTTGACCATGGTCTTCGGCGGTGGCTGGATAGCCGCCCAGTCCGAGCGCCGCTGGGTGGCCTTCGATGGCCGCGAGTGGGCGGGCTTTGCGCCCCGGGAGAAGCACGCGTACGTTGCCGGCTTCCTGGCCGGCGCGGCGCTCGCCGACGGCGAACGGGCAGCCCAGGCCGACACGGCCGGCCTACACGCAATCGTGGATTCGCTGTATCGTGTAGGCGGCCTCCGGTTTCCGTACGGCCAGGGGGTGTACGCGACGCAGCTTGACGAGTTTTACTGGTGGGACAATCATGTCCCGGTGCAATTGTACCTGGCGCTCCGCGGTATCAACCACCGAATGCGCACAGGACAGCAGGAGCAGCAGTAGATGCGGCAGCTGACTCTCACTTGGAGGGATGCGCTATGAAGCGCTTCGCGCTGTTGCTGCTGGCGGTGGTGTTCGCCCTGCCTTGCGCGGTGGGTGCGCAGGGGCTGACGATGCAGATGTCCAACGGCTGGGCGTTCACCTTTGCCGGAAATGTGAACGCGTTCCTCGTCTACGAAAAGGAGGATTCGGCCGGCGCGGTCAGTTCTCCCGGCGCACTCGTCGGCGCATCCGGCGATGGGGCGACGCGGATCAGGACGGGCTTGTTGCCAGCCTTCGCCACGTTCGACGCGAAGGGGAAAGAAGGGAACGTTGACGTCGGTGTGCACTTTGGCTTCGCGCCGCAGATTCAGTGCGGTGCCATCGGCGGCGGCCCTGGCGCAGACCACGACTGCTTCGGCGCCCAGATCGATATGCGCCAGGTGTTCTTGACGGTCGGCGGCAGCTGGGGCCAGATCCTGGCGGGGCGCGAGCTGGGCGTGTTCGGACGGCAGAACATCCTCAACGACCAGACGCTCTATGGGATCGGAGCCACCGGCGGCCAGTTCAGCGGCGGCACGACCCTTGGCCGGATCGGGTTCGGGTACGACTACCCGAACTTCGTCGCCCAGATGACGTACTCCTCGCGGTCCGATCGCCCGCTCGTGGTCTCGTTCGGGCTGTTCGACCCGTCGGTGAACGGTCCTTATACCCAGATCCAGTTGCCGCGCGTCGAGGCAGAAGCCGTGTGGAGCCGCCAACAGCACAAGTTCTGGGTCGGCGGACTGGTGCAGTCCAACAAGAGCCCGGCGGACTCCACCGCCACTTCCTACGGTCTTTCCGGCGGTGTGAAGCTGGGTTTCAGCGGCTTCGGGATCGTCGGGTCCGGGTTCTGGGGCAAGGGCATCGGCACGACCTTGCTCTTCTCGACTGGCAATGGTACGGCCGGGGGCGGCGGGAGCGACGATCTGCGTACCACTATCGGGTACATCGGGCAGGTGACGTATACGCCGCCCGGCAGCAAGATCACCGTCGCCGGGAGCTATGGCGTGAACCAGCTGAAGTACGCCACTAGCGAAGACACGCCCGGCGCACGGTTCAAGACGGAGAACGGCCTGATCTCAGGCGGCTTCTACTATCAGTGGACCAAGTCCTTGAAGTTCGTGGGCGAGTTCAACTACGCCTGGAGCAAGGAGAAGGAGGCCAACCCGGAGAAGAACTCCTCCTTCGCTCCGGCGGTCGGCCTGATGCTGTTCTTCTAGGATTCGTCGGACGGGTTGTGGGGGAGCGGCCACCGGCCCAGGCGGCCGCTCCTCGTTTTTCCATGCGCTGGAGTGGAGATGACGATCAGTCGTTCGCTACTGCTTGGCTTGGCGGTGCTGGGCATCGGGTGCGGCGGCCGGAGCTTGACCGTGGCCGTGACGGCCGCGACCCCGACCCCCGTGCCCGATGTGTTCAGCTGCGTGCGGGCCAGCCTCCAACCGATCGGGTACCGGCAAAGCTCGCTCGACGTGGATGCGCATCGGGTGACCGCCCGGCGCAACGACGAGACGGCGCGCCGTGCGGACGTGCGGTTCCGGCGCACGGTCGACGAGATCGAGATCGAAGTGCGCGCCGATGCGACCGGGCAGACCGCCCTGGAGGTGCAGTCGAAGACGTTCTCCGAGTACTTCACCGAGCGCGGGCCGACGTTCGTTCAAGAAGAGACGTCCGACGGCGCGCGGAGGGCGGGGCAAGCCGTGCTGGAGGCGTGCGGTCGCTAGCGGCGCGGGCGCAAACGTTCACTTGTAGCGATACGTGATGCGTCCGCGCGTGAGGTCGTAGGGCGAGAGATCCACCGCCACGCGGTCTCCCTGGAGGATGCGGATGTAGTTCTTACGCATCTTTCCGCTGACGTACGCCAGCACTTCGTGGCCGTTCTCCAGCTTGACCCGGAACGTCGTATTGGGGAGCACTTCGGTCACGGTCCCCATCATCTGGATCGCATCGCCTGCCACGGACCGCTTCGGCTCCTTTCAGCGCGGTAATCTCGCGCCGCCCCTCAGGTTACCGCCGCTTGGACCGCCCCAATCTAGCCCGAGGCGGAACGGTGGCAACCGATCGGACCCGTCTTGACCACTCCTCCGTCCGGGCGTATTTCTTGCCGGAACAGGAGGTTGCAGTATGGACGCTCCCGGGTTCCAACGGGTGGCCGAGATCGAGGTGGATCTCGTGAAGCCCGAGCGGCACGGATTCACGCTGACGGGTCAGGGAGCCGATCGGGCCGAGTACCGGCTCGACGTCCATTTTGACATACCCCTGGATGCCCGCACGCGGGCCGTGCTCGGCGGACTGCTCGCGCAGTCCGAGTTGACGATTTCGCGGCGCCCGCCGCCGTCGCTCGCCACACCGCTTCCTCGGCGTGAGCGGGCGCACCGGACCCCCGGTCGGCGGGTCACGGCCGACTGACCGACGCCCGGCCTATCCTAGGCACGTGTGTCGCGGCAGGCGGCACGTGGTTTGCTTCAAACGAGAGGAACCGATGATCACCTCCCGCTCGCGCGCGCTGGCCGTTACGGTCATGTGCGTCGTGCTCGCCGCCTGTGCCACGGGCGGTGCGCGCACGGCGTCGCCGACTCCGGCTGACCTGACCGCCCTCGAGGCGCAGCGCGCCCAGCATCCCAATGATCCCGACGTGAATCTCCGGCTCGCCCGGGCCTACCATACCGCGAGCCGTTTCGCCGCGGCTCGCGCGGCGCTGGCTGTGGTGCTCCAACCGCAGCCCGACAACCGCCTGGCCCGTGCCTACCTGGGCTTCACCTACGAGGGCCTCGAGCAGTTCGACTCGGCGCGCGTGGTGTATCGTGCGCTGCTGGCCGGCAAACCGAGCGCGGACGTGAGCCGGCTACTGAACGGGCGACTCACACTGCTCAACCGCAAGGAGCTCTACGCCAATGCGCGTGCGGCGCTGGCGCGCGAAACCGAGCTGACCCGCACGGCGCCCGACCCGAACACGGTCGCCGTGTTCCCGTTCCGCTACACCGGGCAGGATTCCTCGCTGCGGCCGCTCGAGCGCGGGCTCGCGGCGCTGGTCGTGAGCGATCTCTCCCACGTGCGGAGCCTGCGGCTCGTTGAGCGGGAGCGGTTACAGGCGTTGCTGGACGAGATGCAGCTCGCCGCGAGCGGCCGCGTGGATCCCGCCACGGGGGCGCGGTCGGGGCACCTGGTGGGCGCCGGACAGGTGGTCCAGGGGCAATTCACGGAGGTCCCGACCGCCGGGGTGCGGCTCGACGCGGCCATGGTCCGCGCCGCCGACGCGCAGGTGGCGGCGACGGGCACGGGGCGCGACCAGCTGAGCCTGCTGTTCGATTTGGAGAAATCGGTCGTCTTTCAGCTGCTCCGCAAGATGGGTGTTTCGCTGACGCCCGCCGAGAGTATCGCCATCAGCGAGCGCCCCACGCGTGATTTGCAGGCGTTCCTGCTCTACAGCCGGGGGCTCGAGGCGCAGGACCGGGGTGATTTCCGCGCCGCGGCTGCGAGCTTCCGCGCCGCCGCCGCGCGAGACCCGAGCTTCCAGGCGGCCGCGCAGCAGGCGCAGGCGAGTGAGGCGGCGCAATCAGCCGGTGGCACGACCGACATCGACGTCGCCGGCATCGTCGGCGGTGCTCCCACGGGCTCCCAGTTGCCGGGTGGCGGCTCGAGCACCCTGACCATGGCGATCAACAACGCGGTGCCGACCGGTGCCGTGATCGTGGACCCGGGGCCCAGCGTCGTCAACCCGCCCACCCAACCCAACCCGATCTGCGAGCAGTCGAGCTGCGGGCCGACGGCCGTGTTGACCGGGACGATCATCATCATCATCCGGCGACCGTAAGGGGCGAACCATGCGCACTCGACTCGTCCTCGCCTCGACGCTCTGCCTCGCCTCGTCGCTCGCGGCGCAGGGCAGCACGGCGCTGTACACGCGCTGGTTCGGGCTCTCCGGATTCGAGTTCCAGAGCTACAGCTTCAGCGGGAACCCCGGGGTCGAGCGCGCGTCGCAATGGAGCATCCCGATCGTCGTCGTGGCGCCGCTCGGCCGGCACATGTCGCTCGATCTGACGAGCCACGTCGCCGGCACCCGCATCACCGGCGCGGCCGACGCGAGCTTCACGGGACTCACCGACACGCAGCTGCGGCTGCTCTACACGCTGAACCGCGACCGCGCCGTCGCCTCGCTGGCGCTCAACCTCCCCACCGGCAAGCGCTCGCTCTCCACCAGCCAGTTCCAGGTGTCCAGCGCGCTGGGGTCGAACTTCCTGTCCTTCCCGGTGAGCAACCTGGGCACCGCGTTCGGCGTCACGGGGGGGCTGGCGTACGCCGTGCGGGCGGGGGCGTGGAACTTCGGCTTCGCCGGCAGTGCCCGCTTCGCGGGCAGCTACCGGCCGTTCACCGATACGTCCCAGAACGTGTTCTACAATCCGGGCCTCGAGGGTCGGCTGCGAGCCGGTGCCGACCGGGTCATCGGGGAGCGGTCGCGGTTGCTGCTCGGCCTGACCTACAGCACCTTCTCGACCGATGAGTTCTCGGGCACCGGGACTCTCGCCGCCGGTTTCTACAACCCAGGCTCGCGCTTCATCGGCGACCTGGGGTACGCCTACTCCTGGGGCCGTACGACGCTGGCGCTCACGGCGTGGGACTACTACCGGCTGGGGGGCAGGAGCGCGGGCGGCTCGGACACCAAAGAGAACGTGTTCAACATCGACCTGCGCCTGGCGCGGCAGCTCTCTCAGCGGGTCACGCTGGAGCCGCTGGTGGGGTTCCGCCAGTGGAGCCCTGCCGACTACCGCGGCGGCCGGCTGCTCACCTTCGGGCTGAACGGTCGCATGAGCCTCAGCGACCGATTCTCCGCCATCACCGGCGCGCGGATCGGGCCGGGCTGGGTGTACCAGCCGGGGGTCGGACGATCGGACGTCACGGCCACCGGGGTCTCGGTGTTGATCCGGTACCAGCGATAGGAGCCGCCCGGCGTCGCAATTCTTGACGGTCTCCAGGGCCGGCAGTAGGTTGGCGCGACCTTCAACGGCGGTGTGACGCGCCCGATGCCGGCCGAACTCGGCGGATCGCAGATCTCCTCGTTGCTCGAGGCCTTGCCGGGGATTGCGAGCGTCTTGCGCAGCCCCGTGGCCGACGCGCTCGTCAAGGCCATTCGGGCCGCGGCGGGGATCGGCGAGTTTGAAGTCGAGGACGCCGAGGAGCTCGTGCGGTACGCGGTGCGCCGCGGGCTGATCGGCCCCGACGAAGGCGACCGCGTCATGTCGGACGTGCAGGCGGCGTTGAAAGTGAAGCGCAAATCGGCACGCAGCGGCAAAACCAGGCCGGCCAGGAAATCCGAGAAGAAAAAGAGGTCTCGCCGCTGAGCGGCGTCGCGGGTCGGACGCTCCGGATCGGGGCTGGCCTTGCGCTGGCTGTCGGCGTCCTCACCTGCAGCGACGAGCGGGTCGCCGGACCGAAGCGGCCGGGTACCCTCGCCCTCGACTTGCGGGCGCTCGTCGCTCCCGCGGCACCGGGCGAGCCCGAATATCCCGCTCGACAGTATCCGTGTCACGCTGCGCCGGCTGAGTGAATCGGCGCTCGCGTTCGATACGACCTACCGGGTGCGCGGCGACACGATCGCGGGCGATTCGGTGGTCCTCCGCCTCACGGTCCCGCTGAAACCGCCGACACCGTCCCGGTGACGGTGACGAGCGCCCTGGTGGTCATGTCGGACGATCTGTTCACGCTGGACACGGTGACGGTCCCAGCCGGGCAGACCGTGATCTGGTTCAACGTCGGCCCGTCGCTGCACACGACGACGTCCAATACGGGGGTGATGCCGTCGTGGGACTCCGGTAGCTTGGGGGTGGGCGGAGTGTTTCCGGTATTCTTCAGCACGCCGGGCACCTATCCCTACCACTGCACGATCC
>JBOHSO010000402.1:0-5364 GCA_050921685.1 Gemmatimonadales bacterium | reverse complement strand
TTGGGGCTCAAGGAGTCGGCGCTGACCCGGTTCATCCGGACCGCGCATGGGCTCCTGGATCTCATCTCCTTCTTTACGGTGGGACCAGACGAGGTACGGGCCTGGCCGATCCGACGCGGCACCGCGGCCCGGGTGGCGGCTGGCCGCATCCACTCGGACCTGGAGCGCGGGTTCATCAGAGCGGAGGTGATCCCTTACGCCGTCTTCACGCAGTACGGGTCCGAGCAGGCGGTGAAGGACGCCGGGCGGCTGCAGATCGAAGGGAAGGACTACGTGGTGGCCGACGGAGACATCCTGCACATCCGGTTCAACGTGTAGGACCGAGCATGCGTCCGGAAATCGGTCCATGAAAGACGAACCCCGCGTCGTCGGCGCCGTCGTGCTGTACCGGTTGTATGACGTCGGCTACGAGATCGACCTCGAGCGCGCGCTCGACGTGCTCGCCACCACGCCGGAGGAGCGGGCCGCGCTGCGGGCCACCCTCAAGCGCCAGCGCGCCGAAGCGCGGGCGATCCGCATCAAGAATCCGCCGATCACCATCTCCCTGGGCACCGAGCAGTTCGCAGCCGGTGAACGCCGGCACAGCGCGCAGCTGTCGGCACGCATCTTCGATTTCGGCGTGATCTCGCTGCGGCTCCCCTGCGAGATCCCGGGGGCCTTGGCCTGGTCGGCGTTTTCGCCGTTCGGTAACGCCGCGGAGCTCTCCGGGGCCGCCAAGGCGGCGTTCGATCGGCGCATCCGCGACCTCACCGGCCGGATCGCCGCGGCGATCGCCCGTCTCGATATCGCCCCGGTGAGCGAGGACTACGTCATCTACCGACTCACCAGGCTCGAGAGCGCTGCGGGAGCGGCGCTGCCGGCCAGCGCGGTCCGCGAGCTCGACGTGGTCCCGTTGTTGCTGAACGAGGACCGCCCCATTTCGGAGCAAGCCCGCCGGGAGCTCTTGCCGCACTGGTTTTCGTACTATGCCGACGATCTGTCGGTCGTCACCTGGAACACGGCGCTCGTCCTTGATCCCGAGGACGGGGACAGCGACGTGGAACTGATCCTCGAATTCGCCAACGCCCAGCTGCTCGAGCTGCGCTACTACGACGCGCTGCTGGACGCCGAGCTGCCGCGCATGTACGACCGGATCGCGACCGCCCGGAAAGGCATCCGGGGCTGGGGGCGGCGCTACGCGTCGCTGCTCGCCGGTCTCCAGACGCTGGTGGCCGACTCGACCGAGATCGTCGAGCGCGCCGACAACGCGCTCAAAGTGACCGACGACATCTTCCTGGCGCGCGTGTACGCGGCGGCCCTGGAGCTGTTTCGGGAGCGGGCGTGGCGCCGTGGCATCGACCATAAGCTGCAGATCCTCCACCAGACCTATGCGATGCTGAACGCCGAAGCGATGGCGGTGCGCAGCGAGGTGCTGGAAATCGCGGTGGTGGTGCTGATCCTCGTCGAGATCGTCCTCGCGTTGGTGCTGGGCCATTGATGTCTGCCGCGTGACCATTGCCCGGGCTCGTCGCCCTCGTAGCTTCTGTGGTCGCGAGCAGCTCGCTGTCGGCTTCCGGCCAGGAGGGGTTTCCATGGCGTTCCACCGCTGCGCGATTCGCCAGGAAGACGGCAGCCTGGTGGTCGATGATGTCGATGTCGCTCTCGAAGAAGTGGAGCGCGACGGAATCGCCGAATGGTACGGGACGATCACGGTGACGCAGGTGACCAGTCTGGCGGCGGGTCAGCGGTATCGCCTTGTGCTCGACGACGGTCGGTCGGGAGACTTCATCGTCCGGCGCAATACCATCGCGGGCGGCACCAGCCGGGCGATCGCCATCCACGGCGCCGGACCGCTGCAATAGCCGCGCGCGAGCGAGGGTGCTGGTGGCCTAGCGCAGGCGTCCCCAGAACCAGAGCGCCGCGAGCACGGTCGCGACGAACAGGAGTACCAGCACGCCGAGCGCGATCCACGCGGTGGGAGGCAGCCGCCGACGCCGGCGCCGCGCGTACGTGGCGCTGGGCCAGAGCACCTCGAGCGAATGCCGCACGGCGGCCACCCCGGTGAACAACGAGTGCCGCAGTCTCCGTCCCCGGAACGAATCCGAGATGCGCCGCCCGAGCGATGGATGGCGGGCGGGCGGCGGCGCCACCGCTACGGCGGACGCGGGGGGAGACGCGGCATGATCCCGCAGCACCAGGTACGCCTCGTTGATGCGCTGCAGGTTCCGCTGCGCCTTCTCGCGTAGTCGCTCGTTGTCGGGGAACCGGTCGGGGTGCCACACCTGGGCGAGGTCCCGGTAGGCGGCCTTCACCTCATCGGGCGTCGCGCCGGGGGCGAGCCCCAGCATGTGGTAGGCCTGTGTCGGGTCGAGGGTCATGTGGCGCTTGGCGGCGCCCTTCCCACCAGCACGGTGATGTTGTCGCTCCCGCCACGCTCGAGGGAGAGGTCGAGCAGCGATCGGCACACCTGCTCCGACGACGTCATCGTGCGGAGCTGCTCGGCGATCTCGGGGTCCGATACGTGCTTGGTGAGCCCGTCGGTACACAGCATCACCACGCTGCCGCGGCGGCGGACGTCGAGGCGCGTCACCTCGGGCGTCGCCTCACCACCCCCGATCGCACTTACCAAGACGTTACTGAACGGCGATGCCGCGACCCGCTCCGGGGGGAGCGCTCCCCGGTCCACGAGATCCTGGGCGATCGTCTGGTCCCGCGTGACCTGCCGCAGCACGCCGTCCCAGAACTGATAGCAGCGGCTGTCTCCGACCTGCACCACGTACATCCACGGCCACACGAAGATGGCGAGGGTCAGCGTCGTAGCCATCTGCTTCCCCTCGTGCCGTCCGGCCGCTTCGGCACGCACCGCCGTGTGCGCCTCCAGCGCCGCCGCCCGCAACGCGTCGGTGAATTCCTCCTCCGCCGAGGAGCCGGCTGCGTGGTAGCATCGCAACGTTGAACTCAGATACCGCGTGATCGTCTCCGCGGTGAGCCGACTCGCCTGCCCCCCGGCCGTACCGCCTCCCACGCCGTCCGCCACCAGCATGATCGACGCGAGCCGCTCCCCCCGCAACGGGAGTTGGTCCGGCTCGGGGAGGCTCGTCCCGTGAATCACCACCTGCGGGTGCACGGTGCACACGAGGAAGTGATCTTGGTTCTCCTTCCGAACCTTGCCGGGGTGGGTCAGCCCGAAGAGGTCGAGCTCGTCGTCTCGGGGCTTCTGCCCGACCTCGGCTTGGACCCGCGCGGTCAACAAGTCGGTGAATGCCATGACTCCCTCCCTACGGCTTCCAGGTGCCCTGCGCCACCGCGGGCACGAACGTATCGAGCCCCTTGGCGGGGTAAGCGAGCGTCTTGCCCTGCTCGGCGCTCTGGTAGGCCGTCATCAAGATCTTCACCACCTCGAGGCCGTCGTCAAAGGTGAGCAGCGGCTCGGTCTTGCCGAGGAACGCCCGTACGTAGTGCCGGTCCTCGGCCTCGTAGCCATAGGTCGCGGCCTCGTTCGCCACTACCGGCATCAACCCCGTCTCGGCGCTCTGCTTCTCCACCAGGTCTTCACCGGCCTTGCCCCGGACCTCACGGCTGAAATAGAGCTTGAGACCCGCGTCGAGCGTGTTCCACGACATAGAGTACTCGGGCCCCAACAGCTCGGCCGACAGCCTGAGCCCGGCGCCCACCAGGCTCCACGACGTGGTCGCTTCCCCAAGCACGCGATGGCCGTCCGCCGTTTCGAACTCGATCATCACGCTGGC
Organism: Gemmatimonadales bacterium; assembly: GCA_050921685.1. GTDB lineage: Bacteria > Gemmatimonadota > Gemmatimonadetes > Gemmatimonadales > GWC2-71-9 > DASTHG01. The sequence goes on along the minus strand of JBOHSO010000402.1, from coordinate 1,636 downwards.
GAAGTCCTCGGCCGGGCGAGTCGTGTAATCCACGTGCTTGCCCATCATGCGGGTGAGGCGCGTCGCATAGTGCGGCCTGGTCCATTTGAGACTCGCGATGTGCCCGGTGACGCGCAGCGGCTCCACCGTGGACAGGGGCGCGCCCGGCTGCGTGAGGAGGTGGCGCACCACCAGCGCCGAGTGGCACAACATATCGTTGAGCACCCCGCCGCCTTGCAGGTCGCCGCGCCAGAACCACGGCGCGTGCGGGCCGCTGTGCTCTTCGGCGGCCCGGGCGAGGTAGGGACGCCCCGTGAGGGCGGCCCCGCGCCCCCACAGAATGGCCCGGCCGCGCTCGACCTGCGGCGCGAACACCTGATTCTCGAGGTACCCGTGCCGCAGCTCGACCCGCTTTACCAGCGCCACGAGACGCTTCGCCTCCGCGACATTCCGCGCCAGTGGCTTCTCGCACGCGATGCCCGCGAGCCGGCCGCGGCCGCGCTCGACGGTATCCACGATCTCTTCCATGTTCTCGATGCGTGCAAAGTTCGGACCGGCGAGCCACACGGCCTCGATCGTGGGGTCGGCGACCATCTCGGCGATCGACGTGAAGGCCTTGGCCGGCCCGACATCGAGCTGGTGCGCCATCGCCGCCGCCTCCTCGGCGTGCCGCGTGTTCGGGCTCCAGACGCCCAACACGTCGGCGTCCCGCACGGCCTGGAATGCCCGCAGGTGAAACTGGGCGTTGAATCCGCTCCCGACCAAACCGATCCCCAGCCGTTTCTGACTCACGTCTCTCCTTCCGGTGTCCTGAGGCGCGCTCAGTCCTGATAGCGTACGCCGAGCTTGGCGAGCTGATCGGGCGGGCAACCCTGCCAATCGGCGACGAACACGTTGCCCTTGTACTGGATGTCGGCGACGCCCATCTGGCTGGACCAGAATCCGGAGGCCGTGAAATCGCGGAACCGGTTGAAGAAGGCAACGCCCTGGCGCAACTCGGGTGGCGCCCTGTCAGGCCAGGCGAGATCGTCGAGCACCCGAGTACGCTGGGCGTCGTCGGAGTCGACGAAGCGCTTCCCGAAACGCCGGCGGGACTCCGTGTCGAGCCAGGCGAGCCCGCCGCGGATCCACAGCTGGTTGTCGGGATACTCGACGAGGATGAAATCTATGAATTCGGGGACGCCGGCGTCCGTGGCGCTCCCGGAGCGCCGGTCCTTCGGGATGACGAGGTCTACCAGCACGCGCACCGTCCGCCATTCGTGCGCACTGAAGAACTTCGGCGCGTACGCTTGGGGCGCCGGAGCCAGCAGCTCCCGAACGAACTGCGCGCCGCGCCGGGCGGCCGCCGGGGGCAGGGGCAGGGCGCCCACGAACGGAGCGACGGCGAGCAGCTCGACGGCTGCGCGGCGTTCCATTAGAGCGCCCCCCGCTTCATCTGGTCCGCGATGTACTCACTGGTCCGCATCGAGAGGGCGAGGATCGTCCACGTGGGGTTCTTGTCGGCCTGCGAGACGAACGGGCCGCCGTCGGCGACGAACAGGTTTTTCACATCCCACGCCTGGCAGTTGGAGTTGAGCACCGAGGTGCTCGCAGCGCCGCCCATACGGATGGCCCCGAGCTCGTGGATGATGCTGCCGCCCGAGGCGATGCCGTAGTC
>JBOHSO010000401.1:0-12180 GCA_050921685.1 Gemmatimonadales bacterium | reverse complement strand
GCCGCGACGCGCTGCGCCTGGCCGAGCGCGTCGGGGCCGACCTCGTCGAGGTGGGCATCCCGTTCAGCGATCCCCTCGCCGACGGTCCCACGATCCAACGCGCGACGCAATCGGCGCTGGAGCAGGGCATGACGGTTCCCCGGGTGTTCGAGCTCGTGCGCGAGGCGAGGTTGGGTGTTCCTGTGGTGCTGATGACCTATCTCAATCCGGTGCTCGCCTACGGTCTCGAGCGGTTCCTCGATGAGGCGGAGCGCGCCGGGGTTGCGGGGGTGCTGTGCACCGATCTCCCGGCCGGCGCGGCACCCGAAATCGAGCAGGTCATGGCTGCCAGCGCGGTCGACCGGATCCGGCTCGTGGCGCCCACCACGCCGGACGATCGGCTCGCGGTGGTGCTCGCCGCGGCCAGTGGGTTCGTCTACCTCATCTCCCGTCTCGGCGTGACCGGCGCACGCGCCGATGCGCCTCCCGATCTTGAAACCAACGTGCGACGCGTGCGCGCCGCCACTGATCTCCCCGTGGCGGTGGGGTTCGGTATCAGCACCCCCGCCCAGGCCGCCGCCGCGGCGCGGTGGGCGGACGGCGTGGTGGTAGGAAGCGCCTTGGTGGACGCCCTCGGCGGAAGCGGTCTTGCTGCCGCCGAGCGTCTACTGACCGAACTGGCAGGCGCGCTCGCGGTGCGGGGTGCCGCGTGAGCGTCCAGCGCTTCGTGCTGCTGTACGGGCGAACGCTCGCCGCGGTCGGAGTCGGCCTGACGGTGGCGGCGTTGATCGCGGACGGGCGCTGGACCGGCCAGTGGATCGAGATGCTCGTCATGTGCACCGCGTGCACCGGGCTGCGCGGCCAGGCCGTGCGGCTGTCGAAATACTCGTACCTCAACCAGACGAGTCTCGTGAGTCTCGCCGGCTCACTGCTGGTCGGGCTGCCGGCGACGCTGATCGCGGTCGCGGGCGCGACCCTGTTCGCCGATTGGGTGTGGCATCGCAAGGCGTTCTGGGCGGCGGTGATCAACTTCGGCCGGGAAGCGACCACCTTGGTCGCGGCGTACGGGATCTACGCGGGGATCCTCGCCGTGTCGAGCGTCAACGACCCCGGGCTGCACATCGGCACGATCCCGGCGCTGTTCTTTTTCGCGCTTACCTATTTCCTGTTCGGTCGCATGCTGTTCTACATGAGCCTCCTGGTGCGCGGGAAGCTCGAGCAGGACGAGCAGCTGTTGATCATTCGGTATGAGGTGATCGCGTACTTTGGCACGATCGGGGCCGTGAGCACGGTGGTGAGCGCGGTGCTGGCCTGGCCGCCGGTGACGTGGCTGTTCGTGGCCGCGGCTTTGGGCGCGCTCGGGCAGCTGCTGAAGCAGATGCTCGAGGAGGCGATCTCGGCCGAGGAGCTGAACAAGATCCATGCGATCGAGTCGGTGATCACGAGCAACATCAGCTTGCACGATTCCTTCCAGCGCATCGAGCGGTTGGCGCACCGCCTCGTGGACTGGGGCGACCTGCGAATCTATCGTCGGGCCGACGAGGGCATGAAGCTCGCCTACCGCAGTTCCATCGGCCGTCCCGTGCGGAGCGAGCCGACCGCCGATGTGGCGGCGCTGCGGACCCAGGTCGTCGCGAACGGAGAGACGATCGTGATCCACGACGTGATGCGGGACAAGCGGGTGGCGGACGTTCCTGAGCACGTCCAGAGTCTGGTGCTCGTCCCGCTGCGGTTCGGGGAGACCGTCATCGGCACGCTGGAGCTCGAGCACCACAAGCGCCGGGCCTACCGCCGCAAGGACATCGTGACGATCGCGACGTTCGCCAACCAGCTCGCCACGGCGATCCATATCAACGACCTGCGCCGCCCGATCGTCCTGACGCTGGATCGAATGACGCGACAGTTGGTGACCATCGGTCAGGCGGCTGCGTCGCTGCGCGACGTGTCGCAGGCCGTGGCGACGTCCACGACGACGATCCGCGCGGCGGCGAGCTCCGGGGAAGCCGAGGTGACCGGCGGGCTCGAGGCCACGGACACGCTCGCGCGCGTCTCGCAACGCGTGGTGGAGGACGGGGTCGAGGCCGCGCAGGCGTCCACGGCGGCGAGCGACGTGGCGCATCGCAACCGGGAACGCATCCGGGACGCTCTGGAGCGGCTGGTCGCGCTGAAAGCGTTCGTGGGGGAGAGCTCGGGGAAGGTGCAGCAGCTCGGGGCGATGAGCCGGCGGATCACCGGGTTCATCGCCTCGATCCGCGAGTTCTCCGAGATGACGAACCTGCTGGCCCTGAACGCGGCGATCGAGGCGGCCCGGGCGGGGAAACACGGGAAGGGATTCGCCGTGGTAGCGGAGGAAGTGCGGCGACTCGCCGAGCAGAGCGCCGAAGCGGCGGCCGACGCGGGGGAGCTCGTGCTGGACATCCACCGCCAGGTCGGCGAGGTCGTGGAGCAGATGCGTCGCGGCCAGGTCAACGTGGCGGGGGTGGAGGAGCTGTCATCGGACGCGCTGGCGGCGCTGGACGCCATCGTCCAAACGACGGCCGAGGCCACGTCGCACGCGCAGCGCATCGCGGCGGCGGCGGGGGAGCAGGACGAAGCCTTCGGCCGGCTGCGCCAGCGCATCAACGCGGTGGCGGCGATCTCGCTTCAGAACCTGACGGAGGCCGAGGGCGTATCCGCGCGGGCCGGTGAGGCGGCCACGGGCCTCGGCGACCTGGAGCGGGCCACGCGGGATCTCGAGGAAGTGGCTGGTCGCCTGCGGGAACTGACGCGCGGCTTTGCGAGTCTCGACTAGGGCACTACCATTCGGCCGATGCGACAGCTGGAGCGGGTGTTCGTGGCCCTGGGGTCGAACCTGGGTGATCGAGCGGCGCATCTGGCGCACGCCCGCGCGCGGCTCGGGGCGGTGCCCCATACGCACCTGGTGGCCGCGTCGCGGATCGAGGAGACATCACCCCTCGGTCCGGTGCCCCAGGGGCCCTACCTCAACCAAATGGTGCTGCTCATGACGGCGCTCGAGCCGAAGGAGCTGCTGGCGCACGGCCAGGCGATCGAAGCCGAGCGGGGGCGCGAGCGACGCGAGCGCTGGGGACCCCGGACGCTCGATATCGACATCGTGCGCTTCGGCGAGCGCACCGTCAGCGAGCCCGGGCTGACCGTTCCACATCCCGAGCTGCCGCACCGCGATTTCTGGCGGCGCGAGCTGGCCGAGCTCGAGGCGCTGGTCGCGACTCCGCATGGCTGACGCGCCCAAGCCCGTCACGACCCACGTCCTGCGCACGATGAAAGCCGAGTCCCGGCGCATCGTGATGCTCACGTGCTACGACGCGTTGTTCGCCCGTCTGCTGGATGCGGCGGGGGTCGACATCCTGCTGGTGGGCGACTCGGTGAACCAGGTGCTGGCGGGGGCCGATTCGACGCTCTCGGCGACGCTCGACCAGATGCTGTACCACACGCGCATCGTGCGCCGCGGCGCCCAGCGGGCGATGGTCGTGTGCGACATGCCGTTTCTCAGCTACCAGGTCACCGCGGACGAGGCGATCCGCAACTGTGGCCGGGTCATGGCCGAGACGGGCAGTCACGGCGTGAAGCTGGAGGGTGGGGTGTCCATCGCCCCGACGGTGCGCCGGCTGGTGGAGGTGGGGATTCCGGTAATGGGGCACATCGGACTCACCCCGCAGTCGGTGCACGCGCTGGGCGGGTACCGGGTACAGGGCCGGGACGAGGTCGCGGCGCAGCGATTGAAGAGCGATGCCAAGGCCCTCGAGGATGCCGGCGCGTTCGCACTGGTGCTCGAGCTGGTGCCGGCGCCGCTCGCGGCCGAGATCACCAGGTCGCTCACGGTGCCCACCATCGGCATCGGCGCCGGGCCGGAGTGCGACGGCCAGGTGCTCGTGCTGCACGACCTGCTCGGATTGAACGATCGATTCAGCGCCAAGTTCGTGAAGCGGTACGCGTCGCTCGCCGAGGAAGTCCGCAAGGCGGTGGAAGCGTTCAGCGCGGACGTGCGGGAGGGGAAGTACCCAGGGAAGGAGCATACGTTCGAGCAGTAGCGCGACTGGCCGCAGCTAAGCGCAGGCATCGTTCGGGGACCTACCACCTGGCAGGGTCCCCGGTTTGTTTTATGTGGCCGTGCGAGAGATCACCGGACTGACCGACATGCGCGCCTGGTCGCGCGGCGAGCGCTCGCGCGGCCGCCGGGTCGGCCTGGTACCGACGATGGGCTTTTTCCACGAGGGACATCTGCGTCTGGTGGATCGCGCCTGCGAGCTGGCCGACCTCGTGGCGATGAGCCTCTTCGTCAATCCGCTGCAGTTCGGACCCACGGAAGATTTCACCCGCTATCCTCGCGATCTCGGGCGCGATCGGGCACTCGCCGAGGCGCGAGGGGTGGACTGCCTGTTCGTTCCGGAGGCGAGCGCGATGTATCCCGGGGAACCGCTGGTTCGCCTCGACCCGGGGACCATGGCGCAATCCCTCGAGGGCGCGGCGCGCCCTCTGCATTTCAGCGGGGTGCTCACCGTCGTCGCGAAACTGTTCCACGTCGTGGAGCCCGATGTCGCCGTGTTCGGCCGCAAGGACTTCCAACAGGCGATGCTGGTACGCCGCATGGTGGCCGATCTCGACTTTCCGATTGCGATCGAGATCGCCCCCACCGTCCGCGAGCTCGACGGACTCGCCCTCTCCTCCCGCAACAGCTACCTCAACCCCGACCAGCGCCGCTCGGCGCTGGCCCTGTCACGCAGCCTCCGGGAAGTGGAGAAGGCCTGGCGTGGTGGGCAGGCGGACCCGACGGTGTTGCACCGCAAGGCGATGGCGACCCTCACCGCCCCGGGAGTGGAACCCGAGTACTTCGCCCTGGTGGACGAGGAGCTGAAGCCGGTGACTCGCGTGACTCAGCACACCGTTGCGGCCGTTGCCGCCCGAGTGGGACTCACCCGCCTGATCGACAACGTCGTGCTTGGCGACGGGCTGGGTGCCGATCCCACCGTTCGCGCCTGATCGATGCTTCCGGCCTGGGCGATGGTAACGGCGGAGCGACGCGCGCACATCGAGCGCGTGGCCGCGCTGGTTGAGGAATGGGCCAATGCGAGTGCGGTGGCGCCGGCCGAGCGCGCGCGCTGGCTGCGGGCGGCGTGGCTGCACGATGCCTTGCGGGACAGCCCCGCCGCCACGGAGCTCGATCACGGTCCGCGGTGCGCCGACCGTCTGGCCCGAGAGGGCGAGCGCGATCAGGGCGTGCTCGACGCGGTGCGCTACCACTCCATCGGGTACTCGGGCTGGGACGACGTGGGGAAGATGCTCTACCTCGCCGATCACCTCGAACCGGGCCGCTCCCTCGATGTCGAGGCTCGCGCCGCCTTGTGGGCCCGGATGCCGCTGGAGCGTGACACGGTGCTCCGGGACGTCGCGCGACGCCGGATCGAATGGATCCTGCGCTCCGGTTGGCGATTGCTCCCCGAGACGGTGGCGTTCTGGAACGCGCTCGCGTCGGCCTGATGCTGGGGGTGCTCGTCCTGGCGGGATGTGGCCGGGACCAGGCTCGCACGGCGTTCCAGGTGCCGGGCGAGCGGAGACCGCGGGTGGTCGTCGAGGTCCTCAACGCGAGCGGCGCCCCGGGGCTCGCCCGCACCGGGACGCGCGTGCTGCGGCGTGCCGGGATCGACGTCGTGTACTACGGCAACGCCTCCACGACGGGTGATTCGACGCGGATCCTGGTACGCCGGGGGACCGCTGCGGTCGGGGATCGGATCCGGCAGATCCTGGGGACCGGGAAGGTGGAGCTGCAACCGGATTCGACCCGGTTACTCGACGCCAGCGTGCTCCTGGGCCCGGACTTTTCTCCGCGACTCGACTTCCACCCGTAACTGGCCGCACGCGGCGCTGATGTCGAGCCCGCGACTCCGGCGCAGTACGGCCTCGACGCCATGATCCCGCAGCCGCCGCTCGAACCGCAGCATCTGGGCGCGCGGGCTTGGCGCCTGCTCCGGGGCCCCGCCGGGATGCAGCGGCAGCAGGTTCACATGTGCGGCGAGCGAGCGGGCGATTCGGGCCAGCGCATCGGCCGCCTCAAGCGAATCGTTCGCTCCGGCGATCAGCACGTACTCGAGCGTCACTCGACGGTGGAACTGCCGCAAGGCCTCCAGCACCTCGGGCAGCGGATACCTCTTCTCGATCGGCATCAACGCCTGCCGCAGCTCCGGCGTGGGCGCGTGCAGCGACAGCGCCAGGCGGAACTGTTCCGGACGGCGAGCGAATTTTGCGAGGTTCGGCAGGATGCCCACCGTGGAAAGGGTGATGTGTCGCGCGCCAAGCCCCAGTCCGTCGGCGTGGTTGAAGATCGTCAGCGCAGTGTCCACGGCTTCCCAGTTGAGCAGCGGCTCACCCATCCCCATGAATACGATGTTCGTGGGGGACTTGGCGGGATCGCGCAACACCACCTCGCGCGCCTGGGCGGCGATCTCTCCGGCGTCGAGGTTGCGGCGCCACCCCATCCGGCCGGTTGCGCAGAACACGCACCCGAGCGCGCATCCAACCTGCGACGAGACGCACAAGGTGCGACGCACTCCCGAGGGGATGAGAACGGACTCGATCGCCTCGCCGTCGCGGAGCCGCCAGAGGAATTTCTCGGTGCCATCTGCCGACACCTGGTGCGTGACCAGCGCCAGCCGGCCGAGCGGGAACGCCTCGTCCAGCGCCATCCGCAGCGCCGCCGGCAGGTCGGTGGCCTCCTGCCAGCCGGCGACCGGCCGCTGCCACAAACGCGGCTGGACCTGCCGGGCCCGGTACGGTGGCTCACCGCGCTCCGTGAGCCATTCTAGGAGCGCGGTCGTCGCGACGTCCGGCGCGAGCGAGAGCAGCTCGGTCACTTGAAGCGCGCTTCCAGGCCGACGCGGAACGCCGACCCGAGATTCGAAATGCCACCGTCGCGGGCGAAGGCGAGTTGGTACCGTCCCACCGCGATGCGAAGCCCGGCGGCCCCGCGCCATCCGACGTTGCCGTACGACGCCTCGCGCGCCAGCATCACGTCGAGCGACAGCGGGGTCCCGACGTCGAGGGACGCGCCGAGCTGATGATCGCTGCCTCCGGGGTGGCCGGTGGTGAGGCCGTAGCGCGCCACCAACGTCCCGGAGGTGCGCTGCCACAGTATCCCGTGCCAGAGTCGGACCTCGGCGGCCGCGTAGGCATCCTGCGCGGGGTCGGCACCGAAGCGCCGGAAGCCTCGCGTGGCGACCGCCAGGCGCAGCCGCTCGCCGAGGCGCTGGACGATTCCGGCATCGAGCGCCCATCGAGACACGGTCGCCCCGTCGATTCGCGTGTCATGGTAGGAGAGGCTCGCCCCGAGCGTCGAGCGGCCAAAGTCCCGGGCCCACGTCAGCGCGGCGCGCTGCGTGTAGAAGGGAATCGACTCGCCGATAGGATCGGGACTGTCGGAAGTGCGGACCAAGTCCCCCAGTCCCATCCGGGCGTACGTGAAACCGACCACCCCCGCGCCGGCGAGGGGAAACCGGTACGCGGCAAGCACGCCGGTGGCGCCGATGGCGTCGGGAGTCTGGATCAGCTCGAGACCCAGCCGACTCCCACCGGTGTCGCGTTGCGCCGGATTCCAGAATGCCGCCGCGGCGCCCGTGGCGAGCGCGAGCGGCATCGGGACGGTTACCGCCGCCAGCCGCCACAGCTCGCTCCCGGCACCCGCCTGGCCGGCGAGCGGGGCACCCGCGGTGCAGAGCAGCAGCAGCAGCCCAAGGGGCGCAAATCGCATGGTTGCAGGACTCACGGAGTATGGTAGCGCAGCACTCCCAACTTAACTAGATTCAACCGCTTACACCATTCGCCGAACACCGTGCGCCTGACGGAGCTGCTCACCCCGGACCGCATCCGCGTTCCCCTCCAAGCGAGCGACAAGGAGGGGGTGTTGCGGGAGTTGGTGGCCCTGCTGCTGCGCGGCGATGGCGGGCAGGGAGAAGAGGTGCTGGCGGCGGTGCTCGAACGGGAGCGGCAATTCCCGACGGGGATCGGGCACGGTGTGGCGGTGCCGCACGGTCGCACCCCCGCCATGCCGGGGCTGGCCATGGTGGCGGGAACCAGCCCGAGCCCCGTGACCTATGAGACCATCGATGGCCAGCCGGTGCGACTCTTCTTCTTGGTGGCCGGGCCGGAGACGACGGCGGCGACGTACGTGAAGGCGCTGAGCCGGATCTCGCGCCTCGTGCGCCAGGAAGGTGTGCGCGCGCGGCTGCTGGCGGCGCGCTCGCCCGAGGAATTCCACCGGGCGATTATCGAAGCGGAGGGAGTGTAACGGCGGTGAGCGGGACCAGCTGGCGGACGCATCGCTGCGGCGAGCTGCGTGCTTCCCACGTGGGACAGCAAGTGCGATTGGGCGGGTGGGTGCACCGCAGGCGAGATCTGGGCGGCATCGCGTTCGTCGACCTCCGCGACCGCGATGGAATCGTACAAGTGGCGATCGGACCGACCTGGGCGTCGCCGGAGGTCCTGGAGCGCGCCCAGGCGGTGGGTACGGAATCGGTCGTGGTGATCGAAGGCGCGGTCGTGGCCCGGCCGGCCAACATGAAGAATCCCGAGCTCGCCACGGGTGAAGTCGAGGTGCACGCCACGGGGTTTCAGGTGGTGGGTCCCGCCGAGACCCCGGCGATACCAGTGGCCCGCGGTAAGGGTGAGGAGCTGCCGGCCGAAGAGCTACGACTCAAACACCGGCACCTGGATCTGCGGCGGCCCGAGCTGCAATCGAACCTGATGCTGCGCCACCGGTTGCTGCAGCGTGCCCGCCGGACGCTCTCGGATCTCGGTTTTCTCGAAATCGAGACACCCATCCTCACCAAGCCCACGCCCGAAGGCGCGCGCGACTATCTCGTGCCGTCGCGCGTGCACCCGGGAGAGTTTTACGCGCTGCCGCAGTCGCCGCAGATCTACAAGCAGCTGCTGATGGTGTCGGGGTTCGATCGGTACTTCCAGCTGGCGCGCTGTTTCCGCGACGAGGACAACCGCTTCGACCGCCAGCCCGAGTTCACGCAGATCGACATCGAGGCGTCGTTCGTGAGCCAGGAGGATGTGCTCGGGTTCGTGGAAGCGCTCCTCGTGGCGCTGTGGGACGAGGCGGGGCACACGATCTCAAGCCCGTTCCCGCGGCTCACTTGGCGCGAGGCAATGGAGCGTTACGGCACCGACAAGCCGGACTTGCGGTACGATTTGGAGATTCGGGACTGGACCGATCGGGTCACTGCTTGGTTTGATGTGCAGTTGCTTTCGCTGTTCAAGGGGGATGGCCTCCGTGCAAGAGGCTTTGCGGTCAAAGAAGGGGCCAAGCTATCGAGAAAAGACATCGATGCTTTGTCTGAGATCTCTAAGCAATCTCTGGGTAGAGGGGTTGCCTGGGTAAAGCGGCAGGGAAGTCAATTGACCGGGTCTGTGGCCAAGGGATCCTCTGTTGAATCCCTTGGTCAGCTGGGAGTGGGTGACGGCGATGCCGCAATCATGGTCATGGGCCGGGAACAAGACCCAAAGCTTCTTTCGGTGCTCGACAAGGTTCGCCAAGAAGTAATCCGTCGGTTGGCGCCAACTCCGAAGCTGGAACATGCCTTCGGTTGGATTGTCGATTTTCCATTGTTCGAGGCCGATCCGGAGTTCGGGAAGCCGGTGTTTGCGCACCACCCGTTTACGTCGCCGCATCCGGAGGACATGGACCGGCTGGACCTCGAGCCGTTCGCATGTCGTGCGGCGCACTACGACGCCGTCTACAACGGTAACGAGCTTGGATCAGGGTCGATCCGGATTGTTGACCCCGGCACCCAACGAAAGGTGTTCGACCTGCTCGGGCTCTCTCCAGCGGACTCTGAGGAGCGGTTCGGCTTCTTGCTCAAGGCGCTTGGCAGTGGCGCGCCGCCGCACGGCGGATTCGCGATCGGGTTCGATCGGGTGTCGATGCTGCTCGCCGGCGCTGGAAGCTTGCGGGACGTGATCGCGTTCCCCAAGACCACGACCGCCCGCGCGCTGTTCGAGGGCGCTCCGTCGCCGGCGCGCGGCCAGGATCTCGCGGCGCTGCACATCCAGGTCGTGCCATGAGCGAAGATCTGACGCGCCGGTTGTCGGTCGAGGGAGTGGACCTGCTGTCGCTCGCGGGCATCAACGACGGCAACCTGATCGAGCTGACCCGACGGCTGGGCATCCGCGTGTTGCTGCGCGGCGACGCGCTGACCGTGCAGGGCCCCGCGGCGGCCGTGGAGCGGGCAATGCCGGTCGCCCAGGCGATGGTGGACCTGGCGCGCATGGGAGAGACCCTCGACGTGCACGATGTGGAGCGGCTGGTGATCGAGGGGGAGGCGGGGACACTGGGCGAGGGCCCGGCCGCGACGGGCGACGTGAAGATCATCCTCCCCGGTCTGCGCCGCGTCATCCAGCCCAAGACCACCGGCCAGCGCGAATATCTCCAGTTGATCGCCCAGCACGACATCGTCGTGGGGATCGGCCCGGCGGGCACCGGGAAGACCTATCTGGCCGTGGCCGCCGCAGTGGACTCGCTGGCGCGGAAGCGGGTGCGCCGCATTATCCTCGCGCGCCCAGCGGTGGAGGCGGGTGAGAACCTCGGCTTCCTCCCGGGCGACCTACAAGAGAAGGTCGATCCCTATCTCCGCCCGCTGTACGACGCGCTCGAGGACATGATGCCGCGCGACCGGGTGCAGAAATCGCTGGAGACGCGGACCATCGAGATCGCCCCGCTGGCCTACATGCGTGGCCGCACGCTGTCAGACGCGTTCGTGATTCTGGATGAGGCGCAGAACGCGACCGGCATTCAGATGAAGATGTTCCTGACGCGTCTCGGCGTGAACTCGCGCGCCGTCATCACGGGCGACAAGACCCAGATCGACCTGCCCAACCGGGAAGATTCGGGATTGCTGCAGATCGAGCGGATCCTCCCGGGGATCGAGGGAATCGGGTTCTGCTACCTCAGCGACACCGACGTGGTGCGGCATCGGCTGGTGCGGGATATCATCCGCGCTTACGCCGAGGATGCGCAGGGCTGACGTGGGCACGAGCCGCGGCCCCATGGTACGCTACCATCTCGCCCGCTGGCTCTGGGTGGCGGGGCTCGCCGTGCTGGCGATGGTGGTGTTCCCGTCGGCCACCACCAATCTCGCGCCGCTCCTCGAGATCGGCGGCCGAGCCGATCGCCACGTGGTGGCGCCGTTCGACTTCGTGGTGGGCAAGAGCGCGGAGGAGTTGCGACGCGAAGCCGACGAAGTCGCCGCTTCGGCGCGTCCGATCTACGAGCTCCGCTCGCGCGCCTACGACAGCGTACGGGTCGCGGCGCGGCGCTTGTTCGAGGCGGTGGCGGCCGCCGCGGTTGACGGCGCCCCCGCGGTCGGACGGGTCGCGGCGGAGGCGGGCATCCCGCTCACGCCGGCGGAGGCGGGGTATCTCTCTCAAACGGACAAGCGTCAGGCGCAGGAGCGGGCGCTCGACACCCTGTTCCAGGGTACGCTGGCCCTGGGCGTCCTGTCGTCGGCGGCGTTCGAGCGGGAAACGGTGCCGCAGCTCATCGTGCGGCGCGGCGCCTCCGAGATTCCGCTCGCCCGCGACCAGGTGCTCACCTTCAACGCCTACGTGCAGCGCGCCCTGGCGGTGCACCCTGATCCAGGCTCGAGCGTGGGGGACGTCGTCTATTTGAAGCTGGTGCGCTGGTGCTTCCGGCCGACCCTGGTGCGGAACGATGTCGAGACGGCGCGGCGCCGCAGCGAGCTGGCGGCGGGCGTGGACAAGAGCAAGTACGCCGTGCGCCAGGGCGATGTCATCGTTGAGGCGAACGAGATCGTCACGGGACCGGCCGAGGAGAAGCTCACGGCCCTGCACGCCGAGCTGGTGCGGCGCGGCGCCGCAACGAGCCGGTCGCCCGGGGGGATCATCGGCCCGTTCCTGCGCAACTTCCTGATCCTGTCGATTTTCTGGGTGCTGATGCTGTTCTACCGCCGGGAGACGTACGGGCACCTCCGGCAGGTCGGGACCGTGGCGGCCCTGTTCGCGTGCGCGATCCTCGCGGGCGGCGCCGTCGCCCGCATGGCGCCGGGGCGAGCCGAGCTGATCCTGTTGCCGTTCACGGCGATGATGCTCACCGTCCTGTTCAACGGCCGCGTGTCCATGATCGCCGCCATGATCCTCGCGGTCCTGATCGCGGTACAGCCGGTGTTCCAC
>JBOHSO010000400.1:0-4245 GCA_050921685.1 Gemmatimonadales bacterium | reverse complement strand
ACTCGGGCGTCGCAATGGTGATCTCGCTGCTCGTCCCGATCCGCAAGCTGTTCCACCTCGAAGCCCTCGTCACTCAACACCATTTCGAGAACCTCGCCAAGCTCTGCCTGCTGACGGGATCCATCGTCGGCTACGCCTACGTGTGCGAGTATTTCATCGCCTGGTTCTCCGGGAATCCCACCGAGCGGGCCGCGTTCTGGTACCGGGCGTTCGGCCCCTACTGGTGCGCGACCTGGACGATGATCATCTGCAACGCATTCCTGCCGCTGCTGCTGTGGTTCAAGAAGATCCGGACCAACATCACCAGCCTGTTCGTGATCTCGATTTTCGTGAACATCGGGATGTGGTTCGAGCGGTTCGTGATCATCGTGGTGTCCCTCTCGGGCGAGCCGTTCGAACCGTGGGCCAACGCGACGTACAACCCGACCTGGGCCGACTGGGGCATCATGGCCGGGAGCTTCGGCTGGTTCTTCATGTGGTTCCTGCTGTTCGTGAAGAACTTCCCGGCGGTCTCGATTTCGGAGGTCAAAGAAGTGCTGGTGCCGCCGAAGCTGGGGAAGGCGCGGGTCGGCTGATGCTGCCCAAGATCCTCACCGCGATCTTCCATCCGCCCATGACCCCGGGCGTGCTGGGCGTGTTCGGACACCTCGACGCGACCGTCGACGCGATCGGCAAGCTGCAGGACAGCCGGTACGAGGATCTCACGGTCTACTCGCCCATTCCGCGTCACGAGATCGAAGGTGCGTTGCACCAGCCGGTGAGTCCGGTGCGCATGTGGACGCTGATCGGCGGGGCGTGCGGATGCGGCATCGGCGCCTGGCTCACGCTGTACATGTCGTACGACTGGCCGGTGGTGGTGGGGGGGAAACCGATCGGCTCGATCCCGCCCTACGTGATCATCATGTTCGAGATGACCGTGCTGTTCGGCGCCCTCTCGACCATCCTGGGCATCGTGTTCAACGCCCTGCACGCGCGGCGGCGCCTGGGGGTGATCGCCTACGATCCCCGTTTCACCAACGACAAGTTCGGCATTTTCGTGCCGTGCGGGCCCGACCGGGCCGGCACGGTCGAGAGCCTGCTTACGGGCGCCGGGGCGGAGGAGGTGCGCCGTGCGTAGGCCGCTCGCGCTCGCCGCCCTTGGACTGCTGCTCGCCGCCTGCGACCCCGACTGGGTCGTGCACCACGTGGGCTGGTTCGCCACGATGCGCCACCAACGCAGCATCAAGCCGTATGCGATGCCGCGCCCGACGGTTCCCGGCACGGTGCCGGTGAATGGCACCGAGGTCGATTCGTTGAGTCCGGCACAGGCCGAACCCCTGTCCAACCCGCGCACGCGCACCTCGGAGTCGTTGAACCGCGGCCAGTGGGTGTACGAGACCTATTGTCTGGTGTGCCACGGCGACGGCGGCCATGGCGACGGACCGATCTCCTCCACGGTGGGCGGGCCATTTTTCGGTGTGCGCTCGCTCGTCACCGACACGCTCGCCCGGCGCAGTGACGGCTACCTCTACGGCGTCACCGTGCACGCCCCCGGCATGGGACGCGGCCTGATGCCGATCTACGGCGACCAGATCCGGGGTACCGACCGCTGGGACGTCGTGAACTACGTCCGATCCCTGCAGCAGCAGGCACGCGCGGGGGGGGCGCCGTGAGCGCCGCGACGACCGTGGATCGCGGCGAGCTGGTCCAGAAGGCGCGGGCGTTTCCAGTGGGGACGTTCCGTCTCGTCGGCCTCGGCGCGACCGCCGTCGGCCTCGTCCTGTTGCTGCTCTCTCTGCGGGGGCATCCCGATCGCGTGTGGCAGGCGTGGCACGTCAATTGCGTGTTCTGGTTCGGGCTGGCCCAGGCGAGCGTCGTGATCGCGGCGACGCAGAAGCTCGCCAAGGGTCACTGGTCGGGGGTGGTGATCCGCTTCGCTGAAGCGTCGGTGGCCTTCCTGCCTGTCGCCGTGGTCCTCTTTTTCGCGTCGTTCTTCGGGCGCGCGCACATCTACCCCTGGATCGAGGAGTCGCGTCCCGACCTCGGGTGGTGGCTCACCCCGGTGTGGTTTTATCTCCGCAACGGGGTGGTGTTGGGAGGGCTCGCGTGGCTGTCCTGGCGGTTCGTCCGCGAGGACCTGGCCCCGGACGTCGCCGAGCTCGCCACGGGCCAACCGGTCGAGCCTACCGAGGCGGAACGGCGGCGCATCGACCGGGATGCCGGCTTCGTCGTGCTCGCCTTTGCATTCGGCCTCAGCCTGATCGCCTTCGAACTCGTCATGTCGCTGGCTCACAAGTGGGTCAGTAACCTGTTCGGTGCCTTCTATTTCATGGGCAGCTTCCTGGCCGCGCTGATGTGGCTCGCCGTCCTGAGCATCCGGATGCGGGGCCGCATGGGGCTGGACGGCCTGTACTCCGCGAAGCAGCAGCACGACCTCGGCAAGCTCTGCTTCGGGTTCTCGGTGTTTTGGGCCTACCTGATGTTCGCCCAGTTCCTGGTGATCTGGTACGGCAACCTGCCGGAAGAGACGTACTTCATCTTCTACCGGTTGTGGGGTCCGTGGCGCCCGCTGGGCGTCGCCGTCTTCCTCATGGTGTTCGTGATCCCATTCGTCGGGCTGCTCGGGGAGCGGCCGAAACGGACCCCGGGCTGGCTACTGGCCATCGCGCTCGTGAGCCTCACGGGCATCTGGCTCGAGCGCTACGTCGAGATCGTTCCGTCGCAGAACCACGGTGCCGGACCGGCGCTCGGACTGCCGGAGTTCGGGGCGGTGCTCTTTTTCGCCGGGGTGTACGCGCTCTCCTATAGCTGGTTCGCGGGGCGATTCCCGATGCTCTCTCCCCGACTCGCGGCCGACACCCTGGAGCGGGAACGCGGTCACTGAGCCCCGATCCCGCTCGGGCGCTGCAAGCGGCCGGGGCGACCCGGCCGCTCGTCGTTTCCGGGGCTCCCAATCCGGCCGGACCCCGGCCTCGTACGACGGGTATTCAGCTTCGGTCCATCGTACTCCAGCACTACCTGAGGAGGAACCGTGCGCAGTCGTACATGGATGGCCATCGCATCCGTCCTGGGTGCTGCCGCGTGCAGTGATACGACGTACGGCGGGGGCGGTGGGGGTGGGGGGTGCACACCGACGGCGACGCAGGTGTGCGCGCAGACGACGGCCTTCGCCCCAACGGGTCTCACCATCAACATGGGCCAGACGGTGACCTGGAGGCATGCCAGCGGCGTAGGCCACACGGTAACGAGCGCCACCGGCTCCACCGAGGTCTTCAACGGCGCGGTCGACGTCGGGGGCACGTTCTCGCGGCAGTTCAACACCGTCGGGACCTTCCCGTACTATTGTACGGTCCACGGTTTCAACGGCACTCCGCCCACCGGCATGAGCGGCACGATCACCGTGCAGTGACTCGCCCGGGAGCGTAGTTTTCGCTCCATGAGCGAGACGCCGGGCACCCTCGAGTCCTTCCGGCACTTTCGGGAAAAAATGAACGTCGCCATCCAGGCGGCGGGGAACCTGAGCATCAACCGGTTCTTCGCCCTGGATGCGCGCACCTACGAAGCCGGAGCGCTGCCCGAGAAAACCAAGGAGCTGCTCGGGCTCGTGGCTTCGATGGTGTTGCGCTGCGACGACTGCATCACCTATCACCTCGTCCGCTGCCGGGAGACCGGCGTGACCGATGCGGAATTCTACGACGCCTTCGCGGTGGCGCTTGTCGTCGGGGGCTCGATCGTGATCCCGCACCTGCGGCGCGCCGTCGCCCGGCTCGAGGAGCTGCCCACGACGTGAGCATCTGGCGCGCGGCCGCTGAGCTGGCGCGCGCGGGGACGGGCGGCGCGTTGGCCACCGTCGCGCGCACCACCGGATCCACGCCGGTGCCGGCCGGCACCAAGCTGCTGGTCGGTGCTGCGGGTCGCCTCGAGGGGACGGTCGGGGGTGGATGCGTCGAGGCGGATGTCATCGCCGCCGCCGGCACGGTGGGGGACCGCGGCCCCATCATCCTCACGCATCACCTCAACGCCGACCTGGCCGGCGATCTTGGCCTCTCCTGTGGCGGCACCGTCGAGATCGTGGTGGAGCCGCTCGTGGCCGCGGAAGGATACGTGCGGGCCCTCGCCCAGGCCGCCGCCGCCGAGTCCGGGGTCATGACGACGGGGCTCGACTGGTCCGCGGGGCCGGTGAAAGGATTCGCGGCTGGCGCCGTGGATGGCGCCGACCCGCCCGCCGAGCTGTCCAAGGATCGTCGTGCGCTCATCGAGCGGATC